>NZ_JBAIYW010000430.1:0-3999 GCF_036763055.1 Desulfovibrio sp. 1214_IL3152
GCCCTGCGCCCTGCCCGGCATGCTTACCGGGGCCATCCTTGGTGTGGCGCGCGCCGCTGGCGAAACCGCCGCCATCATGTTCACGGCGGCTGTTTTTTATACACCCAAGACTCCGGATTCCATCTTCAGCTCCGTTATGGCCCTGCCCTACCATATGTATGTGCTGGCTACCGCAGGCACAGAAATAGAAAAAACCCGCCCCCTGCAATACGGAACCGGGCTTGTGCTGCTGCTTCTGGTGCTGGGCATGAACCTGGCGGCCATACTGCTGCGCGACCGCCTGCAGCGCAAACGCTGATATTTGCCGGCCTTTTTACCTTTCCTGCCGCTCCCTTGGCGTTCCTTCCGGACTCCGCCGCCCGTCACCAAAATGGTGGGCGGCGTTTTCAACGCTGCATGGCAGGTCAAAGGTACAGCCAGCGCAGAACTTCAACGCATTTCATGCGCAACCTGCTCTGGCGGCTGTGCTGCACCGCGAAATGCATTGGGGCTGATATTTTTCTGGCAGCGCGCCCCTGCGTAAAAAAATGCCACGTCAGTGGCACAAATTACGTTATCAATGCAAAAAGGGGGAGCCGAAGCCCCCCCTTTGAAGTCATCTCGCTTGCCTTGCGGCAGGCTGTGCAGCTTTGAGCAGTTCAACCCCGAAAGGTTTCAATGCTCTGCCTGAAATGGACGCACGGTAAACGTGCTTCGCCGTCAGGCGACCATTTCAGGCATTAACTGTTCTAGAAGCTGTACGCGAAGACCACCTGGGCCTTCCACATATCCTGCTTGTCGAAGCTGCCGCCGCCGTTGGCCTTCTTCCAGGTGCTGTTGTCCATAAAGTTGGCAACGTAGTCCAGTTCAAGATTCATTTCGAGGTTTTCGTAAATCTTGTAGCTGTTCACCAGGTTGAATTCCAGCATGCCGTCGTTGGTGGTCAGGTACGGGCTGGGTGCGCCATCGCCATATTCCGTGGCCCAAGAGTACGCGTTGTCCATGTACTTGGCCATGGTGGGGCTGTTGGTGCCGCCAAAGTAGACCACGCGGAAGGTGTGCGACAGGTCTTCGATGAAGCTCATGTCGCGGATCTGCGCGCCGATACCCCAGGTGCCGGCGTAATCAACACTGTAGTCCTGACGGATCCAACCCATGTTACCGTCACCCATGAAAGAGGTAAAGTTGCCCATGGGTACAATGGAAGGCATGCGCTCGGAGCCGTTCTTGGGATTGCTGTCGTCACCGGAAGCATACCAGCCGAGAAGGCCGGGTACGCCCCAATCCAGCTTGTATTCCACCAGGGCCTTGGCAAGCCAGCCCTGACGTTCGGTACTGGAACGCTTGGTCACAGTGTTGCCGTTCTTCTCGGCGTCAAAGCGGCCCATGCCCTGCATATAGCCGTAGTTGATGTCCAGTTCGATGTTCAGCGGATCAAACATGGTCACGGCGATGGGCAGACCAGCCCAGAAGGCACCGCCGTACTCGTTGCCGGTGCGCCCGACATTGTTAACGCCGGTCATGCCAGGGTAGGGACGCAGAGTAAATTTCGGGTTACCATCGCGAGTGCCGATGGCATCATAACGGTTTTCGTCCTTATTCCAGGTTTTCAGGGCGTTCTTGCCCACCATGCCGTACATGGCCCAGGGGGTCACGTTCACGCCGTCAAAGGTCAGGGGGACCATCAGGCTGAACAGATCCATATTGTCAAGATAGTTATTTTTCTTGGTGTTGTCGGCGTCAACGTAGTTGTCGTTCAGCGGACGCGCCCACAGGGCGGTCAGGCCGACGTTTTCGTTGAACTTGTAGTTGACGGTGATGCCGGCAACGTCGGTATCCATAACAGCGGAGCCGCCGGCCACGTTGGGCAGGGCCACGCCCTGGATGCCCATGCGCACCTTGGCGTCGGTATCGGGCACGATCCAGTCGAGGTACGCGCGCTTCAGCCTGATCTGGTTGGAACTGTCAGCGCCGAGGGCGCCGCCGCTCTTGGACTGGCCCCAGGTTGTGGTGCCGATTTCAAAGTACACGGTGCCGGACAGGGCTTCGGAAGCCACGGCATCCAACTGCAGGCGCAGGCGCTGAGCGGCTTCAAAGTGGTCATTGCTGTTGAACTTGCTGCTCTTGCCGGTGTCGCCGTCACGATAGTTCTTGATGGGGTTGGCATCGCCCACGCCGAAGCCCATGAGCCACTGGCCCTTGGCCTTGAAGTCAATGGCGCTGGCGCCGGTGGCCGCGCCCAAAAGCAGGCCGGCGGCCAGCACGAGTGTACAGATACGTTTCATAGCCCTTCCTCTCTTTAAAAAAACATCCCAAAAAAAATACAGCAACCTACGTTTAGGTTGAAATTCTTTCTACACGGATTCAGTTTCAGTGGCAAGAATTTTCGTAAAAAAATTTTAACCGACATCAAAAAACCTTGCCCCGCCCTCTTTTTGGGGCGCTCAGGAGACGTAAAAAACGGCATTTGCTCTTGCAGATGCCGTTTTTACTGCCGAATGTTTCCGGTCCGCTCACGAAAAAATCCGCAAGCGTTTCAAACATCGTGTTACAAAAAATCTGGATCAGCGGCAGCCTTGCCTTCCGCCAGCATGATGCGCACATAATGCAGGCTGTGCTCGTCCACAGGAATGATGGGAAAACCCTGCCCGCAGCCCGGGCAACGCACCATGCGCGGCTCCGTTGGGCTGGCCTGAGGCACATGCTTGCCACAACCCGGACACTGATAAAAGAAAAGGATTTCCATGCCATCCGGGGCCACAGGCTCTATGGGCCGTTTACGTTCAGCCACGGGCGTCCTCCCTTTTGTCCGAATCTGTTTCCTGCCCACGGGCCAGATTTTGCCCCGTCATGAGGGAAGATGGGGCAAGGCCCCACAAAGCCAGCAGCGTGGGCGCCACATCGGCCAGCCTGCCGTCGGCCAGTTTTTTGACCTCGCCGCCCGGCTCAAGCAGGATGCAGGGTACGGGATTGGTGGTGTGGGCCGTTTGCGGCTGGCCTTCGGGCGTAAGCATGACTTCGCAGTTGCCGTGGTCGGCAATGACGAGCATGCGCCCCTGGCGGGCTTCAACAGCCTCGACCATGCGGCCCACGCACTTGTCCACCACCTCGCATGCCTCAACGGCTGCCTCTAGAACCCCTGTGTGACCGACCATGTCGCCGTTGGCAAGATTGCAGACCACAAGATCATACTGGCCGGAATTCCAGGCCTTGATAAACTCGTCCGTCACAAGGGGCGCGCTCATGGCAGGTTTGAGGTCATAGGTCGCCACGTCGCGGGGAGAAGGCACAAGGATGCGGTCTTCGCCCGTAAACGGCTCTTCCACGCCGCCATTGAAGAAATAGGTCACGTGGGCGTATTTTTCCGTTTCAGCCAGCCGCAGCTGGCGCATGCCCTGGCGCGACACCACCTGCCCAAGCCCCTGATCCACCGCTTCTTTGGGAAAGGCCACTGGCAGATTGAAGCTGGCCTCGTAAGAGGTCATGGAGGCCAGGGCCGACAGCACGGGCATTTTGCCCCTGTCAAAGCCCTCAAAACCGGGCGTGATGAAGGCAGCGGTCAATTCCCGCATCCGGTCTGCCCGGAAGTTAAAGAAAAAAACCGCATCGCCATCGGCCAGACCGGGCGTGGCATCGCCTGTGGAGAAGCGCACGGGCTTCAGAAATTCATCGGTAATGCCCCCGGCATAGGAAGCTTCCACCGCTGTCACGGGATCGGCCGCCAGAGGGGCCGTGCCATGCACGATCACATCCCAGGCTTCCTTGACGCGCTCCCATCGCTTGTCGCGGTCCATAGCGTAAAAACGCCCCACCAGACCGGCAATACGCGTCTGCGGCTGATTCTTTATGCTGGCCTCAAGGGCGCGTACAAAATCCACCCCGCTATGGGGCGGGCAGTCGCGCCCGTCTGTAAGGCCGTGAATGCGCACAGGAACCTCCTGCGCAGCCGCCATATCGCACAGGGCCTCAAGGTGGCGAATGTGGCTATGCACGCCGCCGTCAGACAGCAGGCCCACAAGA
>NZ_JBAIYW010000261.1:0-3985 GCF_036763055.1 Desulfovibrio sp. 1214_IL3152
GCTGCGGGCGGCGATGGCGGCCCCGGCGATGGCGGCTCGGGACCGGAAACAGATGACTCATATCACACGCGGCTTATTGTCACAGGCGCTGAAAACAGCTTCTTCTCCTTCTACGCCGTGGATCAGGACGGCAATCTTGTTACGGACTCAAGCAGGATCGGCGATATCGAATTTCAAGGCGACAACACATATTTTTCCTTCGTGGGAGTTGCCACGGATAGCTCAATAGTTGTGGAACTTACCCCCGCCGGGCTTGCCGCGCTGGAGGACGGCACGCTGGCGTCGGACATGCTGCTTATTTCCGTTGACGGCACGACATATAAAATGCCGCTGCTCGTGGCCGGCGGCGCTGCTGGTCAGAACTACGATGCCGCCACCGAGGAGGAGCGCGCCCAGCTTGGCACTGACCTCAAGGCCGAATGGTACTCCACCGACTCCAAAACAGTAGCCGAAGACAAGATCACTCTTGGCGGCTCAAGCTACAATCAGGTGGATATTGACAAGCCCAACCCCAGCAACGGCCTCAACAGTATTGGCGTGCTCAATTCAACCATCGACATCGCCGCCTCAGACAGGGGCGAAGTCAGCATCACCGCCAACCACGACGCCGGTTCTGCTTACGGGCTTGCCACAGATGACAGCGGCTCGGCCTCCTCTTCCATTCGAGGCGGCTACGAAAGCTCCATAAATATCGCTGCTTATGCCAACGATCCCTCGGCTACGGCCTATGGTGTGTTTACCGATGCCAACCGGAGCAGCACCGCGGCTACGAACATTGAGGGCGGAAATGTTTCCATTGCGGCGCAAAGTACAGGGGTCGGAAGCTACGGCGTCCATGCGGGCAACAACTCCACCAATACCATCGACGCTATAGGGCAGGTAGACATCCAGGCCAGGGGTAACAACGCCACGGGTGTTTTTGCTGAAAACCATATACCCGGTGGGCATTCCACAAACCTCATTACCGGGAGCGAAGTTTCCATTACGGCCCAAACCCTTCAGACAGGCGATACGTACGGGATGTACAGCAATGCCGGACTCAACCAGGTTACCGCCGACACACAAGTCTCCGTGAGCGCTGACAATAAGGGAACCGGAACCGCCTGGGGCATGTACGCCAACTCCGACAGCTCCACGACTGCTGCGGGAAACAACGAGATCACCGGCCAGGACATCACGGTGGCAGCAACTGCGGCCAAAGGCGATGCCTACGCCATGTACGCAAGCAGTGACGAAAAGAGCACTGCCGGCAACATTTTGCACCTGGAAGGCGGAACTGCCAACATCAGTGCTGCCAGCAACTCCGCAACCGGCGGCTACAGCGCCCATGCCATGCAGGCAAACGATGCGCCCGACGGGCACAATAGCATTACCGGAAGCGGCACTGTGAACATTGCAGCCACCAGTACCGCAAAAACCGCCATTGGCATGTCCGCGGCTGCGGGCAGCAACAGCATCAGCACGACTGAGGGCAATGTAAACATCGACGCCCGTAACACCGGCACAAGCACCAGAGACAGCGCCACCGGCATGTCAGCCAACTCGGGAGAAAACAGCGTAGACGTCGGCAATGGCAATGTGACCGTGAACGCCACTGGCGGGGGCACCGCCGAGGGCATCTATGCCTTCAGCGGCGTAAATACCATCAAGGCCAATGGCGATGTGAATGTTAATACCAGCGGCTCCTCATACGCCGAGGGCATGTTCGCAACCAGTTCCGGCAAGAATACCATTACCGCCGAGAACGGCAATGTGACGCTGAACACCAACGCGGACTATGTTGCTACCGGCGTGGGCGCGTACGCATCCTCGACCAATGCCATAGACACTGGCAATGGCGATGTGAACGTCTCCACCAACTCTGCATACAGCGATGCCCAAGGCATGAACGCCGCCGGTAGCGGCAGCAACACCATCACCTCCGAAGGCGGCAACATAACCGTTACCGCCAAAGGATACATGACAGGCGACGCCGTGCGCGCAGCCTCTTCCGGCAGCAACACCATCACCACAAAGGACGGCGATGTAAACGTTACCGGCAACGCGAGCCACGCCGCTTCCGGCATGAACGCGAGCATATCCGGGACCAATGTCATCAATGCTGAAAATGGCGATGTGAACATCTCCGCCCACAGTGTATACGCCGACGGCAAAGGCATGAGTGCCGAGAGTGACGGCAGCAATACCATCAACGCTGATAACGGCAATGTGACCATCAGCGGCAGCGGAGCACAGCTCTCCTACGGCATGTATTCCGCGTTTTCAAGCAGCAATACCATCAACGCCGGCGGCGATGTGACTGTTATGGGCGACAGCAACACCGACAGCGGCGGCATGGCCGCCATCACGTCAGACAGCAGCAATATCATCAATGCAGGCGGCAACGTAGATGTTACCGGCAGCAGCTCGGGCGTGTACGCCGGCAGTTATGCCCAAAGCACCATCAATGCAGGCGGCAACGTGAATGTTACTGTCGAGGGAAGGGGAGGCTCTGGCGCGGCCCTTGGCGTAAGCAGCTCAGACCACGCCAACAATTCCATCAAAACCGGCAGTGGCCATGTAAACGTTACCGCCACAGGCAGCACCAGCAATACCGCCACAGCCATGTCTGCCATCAGCTACGCTGACGCCGTCATCAGCACAAAAACAGGTAATGTGACCCTGACCAGCAGCGACTACGGCATGTCCAGCGCGACATCCGGGCACAACACCATCACTACTGACAGCGGCAAGGTGAACATTGCCGCCGACAGCGTCCTCGATGGCTACGGCATGTATGCCACGACATCCGGGCGCAACGACATCATCACTGCAGGCAGCGATGTGACTGTTACCGCCAGCGGCAGCAACAGCAGCCAGGGCATGACCACCGAGTCCGGCTCCAACAGCATCACCACCTCCGCCACCGGCAATGTAACCGTTACCGCCGGCGGCAGCGGCACGGCCTACGGCATGCGCAGCTCCGGCGCTGGCGGCAATGCCATCAAGACTCAGGACGGCAATGTGCATGTTGCCGGTGGCGAGTTGGGCGTATCCGCCATTGGCTACGGCATGCTTGCCGATAACAGGAGCCAGAATGTCATCACCACCAACGGCGGCGATGTGAGCATTGCCGGCAGCGGCGACAGCGCATACGGCATGGCGGCCGCCAACGGCGGCTCCAATACCATCAAGGCCATCGGCGGCGAGGTGGACGTTACCGCCAACGGCAGCAGCAACAGTTATGGCATGGCTGCCACAGACGGCGGCATCAATCTCATACAGCCCGGCAGCGGCCCGGTGACCGTCACCATTACCGCCACAGCGGACAGTGCCGAAAAGGCTATTGCCATGTGGGCCGATGGCGGCAACTCCGTAAACTACATCACTGGCAGCTCCAAGGCGGGCGGCCCGGGCGACAGCATCACCCTGAATGCCAACAACGGCCAGGGCATCGCCATGCAGGCCGAAAACGGCGGTCAAAACATTATCACCACCGGTGCGGGCAACGACAGTGTGATCATCAACGGTGACATCAAGGGCAACGGCAATGAGATCAACCTGAGCCGTGGCGACAACACCCTCACCCTCAACGGCGCGGTTGAGCCGGGCAGCCTCAACGTCAAGACCGAGGGCATCGGCGCCAGCGCCGGAACCTACACGCTCATACTTCAGGCGCCCGATGCCGAAAGCTTTGTCAGCCAGTATGGGGACTGGCTCAACGACATCGGCTCTGACGATCTTATCGCCAACGGCATGAGAGGCATAACCTTTGACGGACTGGACGTCGCAACCCTGCCCCCGGATTTTCTGGCGGAATTCAACGACACCCTGTGGAACTTGCACGCCGAGGGCGTTGCCATTGAGCCGCCGGAGCTTGTCGACCAGTTGCACGACCCCGCCAATTCCTTCAGCGCGCCCCTGTCCGCAATGGCCGACGATACGGGTGTGGAGCACCATGATACGCAGGGCGCGCAGAACGCGCAGCATGCCGCCGGGCACGACG
>NZ_JBAIYW010000232.1:0-3974 GCF_036763055.1 Desulfovibrio sp. 1214_IL3152
CGTCAGTCCCTGCTTTCGCCCGGCCGGGCCGCTGCGGATGTGGCAGAAGCTCTGGCGCGCGGCGAAAGGGTGGCCCTTGTTTTTGGCCCGGAAGACAGGGGCCTGAACAATGAGGAAATAACCCATTGCCATAAGCTTGTGACCATACCGACCGATCCTGCGGCCAGTTCGCTCAACCTTGCGCAGGCCGTACTGCTGCTTTTGTATGAATGTGCCGGTGCCGTGCGCAAGCGGCCCAAAGTCGATACCCAAAATACAGAAGAAGCCCACCCCGGCGGAGCCAGGCAGGTGACGGCGGCAGAGCAGGAACGCCTGATGGAATCCCTCAAGGACATGCTCTTGCGCCTTGATTATCTGCACGGCGATAATCCCGACTATTTTATCATGCCCTGGCGGCGGCTTTTTACCAGGGCCGGCTTGCGGCGGCACGAGTATGATGCCTTGATGGGCCTGTGCCGTCAGGTGCGCCACAAAATGGGCTGATCCTGCCCGGTTTTCCTGTTCACTGTTTTGCCCGCCGACACAACGTCGGCGGGCTTTTTTTTTGCTGAAGCAGGGCGTACCCGCAGGGCGCTGCTGCAAAGCGCCCCACCGGCATGCCATGCTCGGCGCTGGCGGAGCAGCGCATGCTGCCAGCGCCGCCGTAATTCCTGTGGTTTGCCGGGCCTTGCCTTGAGTCGATATTTCATGGAGTTGCGTAAGTGCGGCCATATTTCTGTTCGTTTTTTTATCTATCCTTTTGACTCCGGCAATAATGCAATTTATAGTCTTGTCTAAACAATTATCTCCACCAGACGATATGATGTTAAAAGGCACCACATATCAGGATGATTTATGATACCTGACAATTTTTGTCTTGTTTCTGATGTTGTTACGTGCTTTTTGCACATATATTAATAAGGAGCCGCCTTTGTAACAATCTTTACTCTGCAGCGTGTATCTCCAGCGTGTTTTTATAGAGGCAACGAACATACTTTCAAGATGCCGTAAGCATGAGGAGTGGCAGATGCGTTTGAGCCTTACCCACAAATATGTCGGATCTTTGTTTGCAGCTCTCATTACCTGTTGTGCCGTTGTTTTGTTTGTATCCATCTACTATATGAAAAAGCCGATGGATGAAGAATTGCGCAACAGCATACACCGCATGCAGAATATCGTTCACTCCGCCAATGAGATGACCATACAGCGCTTTGCCCAAAATGCCGCCTTTATTGCCGCCAATGAGCGGCTGGCCCGGGCCATGGCCTATAAGGATCATGATGAGGTTTTTACCCTTGCTGAAAAGGCCATGAAAATGGCCGGATCAGACTTTATGTCTGTAACGGACGCCCAGGGTATCGTTATTGCGCGGGGGCATTCCAAGAGCAAATACGGCGACAGCATTGCCAAGCAGGAAACCGTTGCCAAGGCCATGCAGGGCGTTCCGGCTCAGGCTGTGGTGACCGGGCCGCTCAATCCTTTCACGCTACGCGCATCGCAGCCTGTTTTTTACGAAGGGCAGCTGGCGGGAACCATATCTATCGGCGTTTCGCTTACCACTCCTGACTATCTGGACTGGCTCAGCCAGCTTGCCGGGGCTGCGGTCACCATTTTTAAGGGCGATACGCGCATCATGACGACCATTGTGTCTGACAACAAGCGTGCCGTGGGTACAAAGCTTGAAGCGCCGAACGTCATTGATGCCGTGCTTGAGCGCGGCGAAACGGTTTTTGT
This sequence comes from Desulfovibrio sp. 1214_IL3152, assembly GCF_036763055.1. Lineage (NCBI taxonomy): Bacteria > Pseudomonadati > Thermodesulfobacteriota > Desulfovibrionia > Desulfovibrionales > Desulfovibrionaceae > Desulfovibrio > Desulfovibrio sp. 1214_IL3152. Next base: position 1,714 of record NZ_JBAIYW010000232.1, read on the forward strand.
GCAAAACACCATTCTTGGTGTTCCCTATCAGTCAGCGTACTGGCCGGTGAAGGCCGCCGATGGAAAGATTGTGGGCATGTGGTTTACGGGGGCGCCCATAGGCGAACTGAAAAAACTTGAAAATGAGGCTGTTGTCACTGCCGTTTCCGTGGCCGCCGCCCTGCTGCTGGTACAGCTGGGCATTTCGGTGATTGTTGGCCTGCGCGTAAGCGCGCCGGTACGCAAGATAACCAGGTATGCCCTTGATGTGGCCGATGGCAAGCAGGACAGCGTACTGACGGTGCGCGGCTCGGACGACATGGGCATGCTGGCCGATGCCTTGCGCCATATGGAAAAAAACTTGCGTACGCTGGTGTTTGAGGCGGCGGAAAAAGCCCGAGAAGCCGAAAGGTGCGGCGAAGAGTGCAAGGTCGCCATGAATGAGGCAGAGCAGGCCAAGACACGGGCGGAACAGGCCCGGTGCGACGGCATGTCAAGCGCTGCGGCGCGCATTGAAGAAGTTGCCGTCAGACTTGGCAATTCGGTTTCAGACATTGCCGAGCAGGTGGAAAATACCGATCTTGCCCTGAACCGGGCTGTGGAGCGGCTTGCCGAAATAGCCTCGGCCATGGAAGAAATGAATTCCACGGTGACTGCTGTTGCCCACAATGCGGGCGGCGCTGCGGACATTTCAGATGCGGCGCGCAAGCTGGCAGAAGCCGGTTCCGGCGTGGTTTCGCAGGCCGTATCCAGCATTCAGCAGGTGCAGCAGCAGTCGATGGGCCTCAAGGGCGGCATGACCCAGCTTGACGAGCACGCCAGGGCCATCAGCCGCATTATGAGCGTTATTTCGGATATTGCCGACCAGACCAACCTGCTGGCGCTCAATGCGGCCATTGAGGCGGCCCGTGCAGGCGATGCAGGGCGAGGATTTGCCGTTGTGGCTGACGAGGTACGTAAACTGGCGGAAAAAACCATGACATCCACCACAGATGTGGGCGATGCCATCCGGGCCATTCAGTCCAGCGCGGCGCAAAGCATCCAGCAGGTTGATGACGCCGTGGACAATATCTCTGTTGCCACGGAATATTCCAATAAATCCGGCCAGTCGCTGCAAGAGATCGTGGGCATGGTGGACAAGACCGCAAACGAAGTGCGCGCGATCGCCACGGCCAGCGAGCAGCAGTCTGCCGTAAGCGACGAGATCAACAAGTCCATCAGTGATGTAAACTATCTGACCAGCAATACGTCGGAATCCATGAAGGTGGCCCTGCGTGAGCTTGATGAACTGCGCCGGCAGACGCAGAGTCTTATGGACCTGGTGGAAAACCTGAAAAAATCCTGACCGTCTCTCTGAGACTGGCGCGATACAGTAAGGCCGCGATTCCTTTTCGGGGAGTCGCGGCCTTTGCTGTGCTCTGCAGACATGGTTGCAAACGGCTTTTATGTCATGAAGATATATATTTTTAGTTCGTTACCGTGAAAGGACGGCAGTTTTGAAATGCTCAGCCTCGCTGGGATCGCCTGCTTTGCAGGCGGCAGGGCAGTTTGCGAAGCTGCACCAAAGTTTCGGAAGGGCAGGGGGCAAAGACCGTCCGGCCGGATGCACCGGGCAACGGCGGTGCGGTGCAAGGGCAGCGGCGTTAAGATGTCGGCTTGCTCTTCAGTAACGGGCTGGCGAACTGTAGCACTGCACCGCGCCGGGCATGACCGGCTGTGGATCGTAGGACTGCAAAAAAACATCCATCATAAATTTTTTTTCACAAAATGGAAAAAATTTATCATTTTATTTAATATTATCAAAAAGTTAAATGTTATTTTTATGTCGGATATTTGCTGTATAAAGACTGTGGCTATTTTTGACTAAATCTTTTAGTATATTGTATTTATTAATAGAAGTTTACTTAAGAATGTATACGGATTGGCTGCTGTGAAATCTTGGTTTGCTTTCTGCTCTATTTATTTTTAAGTTCGTGCCGAAGAATATAGTAATGCTGAATATGCCCGCCTTGTTGTTGATAAAATCAATGGCGGTTTTTTGAGATGTGTGGATAGGCAGCGTGAAGGCTCTGGCCGTTACGGCGAACTTTACCCTTTTTGTAAAACAATGCTTTGCCTTACGGCAACTTGCAGTGTTTTATGAATAATATATATTTTCATTGCTGTCCGGCTAAGGGGTAACAAAAAAGTCCAAAATCTCAGCAGTATGTGGTATAAGAAGTTACCACAACAACTTGCCACACAAGGAGATTTTGGACTTGAGCCATCATACTACACTCTTC
>NZ_JBAIYW010000463.1:0-3972 GCF_036763055.1 Desulfovibrio sp. 1214_IL3152
AGAAAAGTGTATTATGGTGACTCATGTCCAAAATCTCCTTGTGTGGCAAAGTTTTTCGCAAACTCTTTATACCACATCGCATTGAGATTTTGGACTTTTTTCTTAACCCTTAGCCGGACAGCAATGATGTTAAACGACAATCTCAACAATCTCAGGCGAAACGGCTCTACATCTAGAGCAATTTAACTTTTAAATTGCTCGGACGACTGCGTGAACAGACGTTCGCTACGGAGGCGAAAGCGCAGTTTATCTGCGCGGTTAAACGCCGAAGTGAGCGTGCCTTAAACTTTGAGAATGTATATTCTCAAAGTTAATCTGCTCTAATTGAGTAATCAATCAGCGTCAAAAAACAACAAAAACTATCACCACGCCACAGCCGGTGTGCTGCGCTTACGGCAAGGTGCGGCCCTTGCCGCGTGGAATTTTGTTACATGATAGTTGCGCAAAAAATACATTTTGACAAGCTAAAAAGGATACCATCAGGGCGGGAAGAAAAAAGCATGTTTCCTTTGCGGCTTGCAGGCCAAATTTTTCTGCGGAAAACCAGAGCCGCCCAATTGCCGATTGCCGTAAAACAGAAAAATTGCGCGCTATAAGCGCGCTGCCGGCCCGCGCCCTTTCCTCGCAGCCTGCCTGCGCAGCTTACTGCACGACTTATCCTGCGCGATGCCAGCACGCCCGAGCGGTGCTGTTTACCGCTGCGCTGTGTAACAGGCTGAGAACATACATTATTAAAAAAATAAGTACGCCAAACGCAGGACCCGTTAAAACTTTTCACAGCAGTTTCACGGGGCCACACACACAGTGCAAGGTTGGCAAGACAGGCAATGATGGGCAATCTTTGGCAACGATGGGTAATTAATAATGGGTGATGCTGATAAAAAGAGAATGATGGGCAGTAAAAACGCGCTATCAGCCTGCTGCCTGTAACCGCCCCCGACCTGTGCCGGGGACGGTTACACGTGTTCATCGCTCTAGAGCAGATAAACTTTGAGAATATACATTCTCAAAGTTTAAGGCACGCTCACTTCGGCGCTTAACCGCGCAGATAAACTGCGCTTACGCCTCCGCAGCGAACGTCTGCTCACGCAGCCGCCAGAGCAATTTCAAAGTGAAATTGCTCTAATGCCCTGTTATGGCATATTTTTTCAGCTTGTATTGCAGCAGACTTTTTGAAATACCCAAGTATTCCGCGGCCTTTACCTGCACAAGGTCAGCCCGTACCAGCGCGCGCCGGATAAGCGCGGCCTCAATTTTTTCCAGCGTATCGGCCAGATCAAGCTGCACGGGCAAAAGGTCCACAGCGCTTTTGAACTGCGACTCTTCGTCGCGAATCTCTGCGGGCAGATTATCCACATTGATAACAGCGCCGGGAACCAGCACCAGACAGCTTTCAACCACATTTTCAAGCTGGCGGATATTGCCCGGCCACTCATAGCCCGTAAGATAGTTGAGCGCCTCGGTACTGAACGTTTTTGCGGGCATGGTATTGTCTGTGCAAACCTTGTCCACAAAGTGCGCCACAAGCAGGGGAATGTCTTCCCGACGTTCGCGCAGGGGCGGCAGGGGAATCTGCACCACATTGAGCCGGTAGTACAGGTCATCGCGAAAAGCGCCCTTTTCCACCAGCGCGGCGAGGTCTTTGTTGGTGGCAGCCACTACGCGGATGTCCACCTCTATTTCCTCTCCCCCGCCCACGCGCTCGAAGCGTCGCTCCTGAAGCACCCGCAGCAGCTTGACCTGCAGATCCGGCGTCAGCTCGGCAATTTCATCCAGAAACAGCGTACCGCCGTCGGCCTGTTCAAAACGCCCCCGACGCATGGCCACCGCCCCGGTAAAAGAGCCTTTTTCATGGCCGAAAAGCTCGCTTTCGAGCACACCGGGATTGAGCGCCATGCAGTTGACGGAAACAAAGGGATTGTCTTTGCGTGGGCTTGTATAATGGATGGCGCGGGCAATCAGCTCTTTGCCCGTACCCGATTCGCCGGTAATGAGCACGGTGGACCGGCTGGGCGCGGCGCGCTCGACCATGATGAGCACATCGCGTATGGCGCGGCTGCGCCCCACAATCTTGTGTACGCCGTAGCGGTCTTCCATCACTTCCTGCAGCAGGCGGTACTGCCGGTGCGCGCGGGCCAGCTCCACCGCATTGTGAACGGAAAGCAGCAGCTCGTCATTGGAAAACGGCTTGGTGATGTAGTCAAAAGCGCCATATTTCATAAGTTCCACGGCGCTTTCAATGGAGCCGAATGCCGTCATGATAAGCACGGGAATATACGGCCAGCTTTTCTTGACCCGCTCCAATACCTGACGCCCAGTCACCTTGGGCATCTTCATGTCCGTAACCACCACATCAACTTCGCTTTCATCCAGAAAGGCCAGGGCCGTTTCCGGGTCGCTGATGGCGGTGACGACATAGCCTTCGTCTTCCAGCAGGGTCTGCAGAACAAGAAGGTAATTTTTTTCGTCATCAATAATCAGAATATGCGCTTTTTCACTCATAAGACTATTCCTGTACCCCGGCTTGGGCTTCGGGCAGCAGCACACGTACAAGAGCGCCGCCTTCCGGGCCGTTTTCCAGTTGGATCACGCCGCCGTGGCTTGTGATAATGGACTGCACTATGGGCAGGCCAAGACCTGTTCCCCCATCCTTGGTCGTAAAGAAGGGGTCCAGCAGGTTAGCCAGAACGGAGGCGTCAAAACCGGGACCGGAGTCCAGCAACTCCAGCCGCACATGACCCTGACCGTCATGCACACCGCTGATGTGCAGTATGCCCGGCCCGTCCATTGCCTGTTGTCCGTTCACCAGAATATTGTAAAAAGCGCGGTACAGCAAATCCTTGTCGCCATGAACGAAAAGGCCCTTTTCAGTATTGCGTTCCAGCGCCACGTTGCGGCGGCCCATGTCGCCCTCCAGAAAGCCCAAAACCTGATCCAGCACAAGGCTTACATCGACCAGATCCTGTTTGGGCTGCCGGGGGCGGGCATAGTCAAGAAAGTCGTTTACGGTTTGTGAAAGACGCACGGATTCGTCAAAAATGGCTCCCAGTATGCGCCGGGTTCCCGCATCGGCGTCACTGCGGCGCTGCAGCAGTTCGGCGCTGGAACGTATGATGCCGAGGGGATTTCTGATCTCATGAGCAATACTGGCGATGACGCGCCCCATGCTCACAAGGCGTTCGTTGCTGTGCAGCTGCTTTTCAAGCTGGCGGTTTTTATTCATGCGCTCGGCCAGTACACGTTCAGACCTGTGGATGAGCATGATCAAAAGGCCAAAAAGCACCACCGAAGACATGAGGCACATGATCACGATGATGCCCTGAAACGTCAGCACCTGCTCGTAGTCGCCCGTGATGTCCTGCGTCAGCTCCAGCGCGCCCATGATGGGGGCATCCTCGCCGGGCTTGAGCGATTCCCCGCGCAGGGGATACAGCACGCGCAGCACAAAGGTTCCCTCTTCCAGCGGCAATCTGAAAGGAGCCTGCCAGGCCGGTATGGTCGAAATAATCTCGGACTTGGGCGCAGCGCCGTGCAGCACCTCATCCAGATTGGCCGGAGAAAGTCCTGCGCGGCCGATTTCTTCCTTGCGGGTGGAATACGCCACAATACGTGAAAAATCGTAGATGCGCAGGCGTTCCACGGGCAGACCGTGGATTACGGACTGCACCACCTGATCCAGCCGCTCATACTGTGCGGGCTGCCGCAGGGCAATGCGCCCGTAGCCGATAAGGGTGGGCAGCGCAAAACGCCGGAAAATCTGGCTGTTGAGGTTTTCCACCAGCAGGCGGGCAAAGCCTTCCTGTCGGGTCAGCAATGTTTCGCGGGCCGAGTTGGAAATAAAAAATGAAAGTACCAGGCTGGTAACAAGAATAATTACCAGAGAAAGCCAGGACAAAGGCCGGGCATAGCTCAAGGACAGGCCCCCGCCGGCATCGCCCTGAGTCCCAGCCGCAGCCCCCGAGGCAGGCGCTG
>NZ_JBAIYW010000629.1:0-3970 GCF_036763055.1 Desulfovibrio sp. 1214_IL3152
GCCCGTGGTGGCCTACAAGGGCGGCGAGGTCATCCGTTCGGGCGAAGACGGGGCTTCAGGCATTGTTGTGGATATCCGGCAGGATGACGGCATGACCGCCCGTTACGCCCACCTTGAAAAAACACTGGCGCGCAAGGGGCAGAAGGTGGAAAAGGGCGAAAAAATTGGTCTCGTGGGCTGCACGGGACGCACCACCGGGGCGCATCTGCATTTTGGCCTGCGTGATGCGGCAGGCAAACTTGTGGACCCCCTGCCCTTTCTGTCCAGAGCTGAGGATGTTCTGCGCCCGGATCCCGACGCCATCCCGGAGGAGCTTACGCCGCAAACCTGTGGCCCTGTGATGCGGGGCCGGCATGGACGCCCCGTACGGCCCGGCCGCAGCCTGAAAGATCTGGAAAACTACAGCCCGCCGCCTATTCCGGGCTGGGGAGAAAAATCTTCCCTGTGATGCTGCCTGCTGCCCGCACAACATGCAGGCGCAAGTAGCAGGCGCACGAACTGCGGCAACGAAAACTACCAGATAGGCCCCGGCTACAGTATCCCTGCGCCGTGCCATGCGGAAGCAGCAAAAAAGCGGCATGGATAAGCGGGAGCAGGGGGCCGCTTGCAGCGGCGCACGAATTTTCGCCATGCCCCGCCGCCAGCACAGGTCATGAGAAAAGGCTTACTTTTGGGACTTTTTTTCCGTTACCGGCTCCGGCGTTTTCGGCAGGCAGCCCGGCCGGGCTTCACCAGAAGGGGCGCACAGCCAGAAAAGGCCCGCAAGCAGCAGAAGCTGCACCACAAACAGGGTGGGATCGCGGTCCAGCAGGGCCGCAGCGCACACAAGACATGATCCGGCACACAGGAAAAGCCTGCGACGCAGCAACAGCCCAAGAAGCTGAACAGCCACTCCCAGGGCCAGCAGCAGTCCCCATGTCCAAAAAAAGGCGCTGTCCGGCGGCAGCCAGATCACCGGCTGGCCCGCCGCCACAACGCCCAAACTGTTTTCCGGAGCGGCAAGCATGCCCTCAACAGGCAAGACAGATGCGCCGCCCGCCACAGCCTAGTCCCACACCAACGCGCACCACTCGCCGTCCAACACGCGCCGGGGTTTGGGCAGACACTGGGCAGTATAGGCAGCCTCCACGCTGTCGGCCTGGATTTCCAGCAGCCCTGAAAGCACAAGGCACGCACCGGGCTTGCACGCCTGCACAATAAGCGGAGCAAGCTCAATGAGAGGCCGGGCCAGAATGTTCGCCAGCACAAGATCATAGGTTTTACCCGGTACGGCATCTATGCTGCCCTGCCTCACAGCAAATTCTTCTACCTGATTGAGAGCGCGGTTTTCCAGAGCGTTGTCCACAGCAAGGGAATCAATGTCCAGCCCTTCGCCCCGCAAGCCGCTTTTGCAGCAGGCAATGCCGAGCACCCCGGACCCTGTGCCGAGGTCAAGAAACGTTTCGCCGGGGGATACCCGACCCGCGTCCAGGAGGTCGCTCAGCACCATGAGGCACAGGGCGGTGGTGGCGTGATGACCTGTCCCGAAGGCGCTTTTAGGCTCAATAAGCACCTTGACGCGGTCGGAAAAATCCTCACTGTCCGCCAGCCAGGGAGGCAGTACAACAAAGCGCCGTCCGCAGGGTACAGGAGTAAAAAACTGCTTCCACGCGGCCACCCAGTCCTGTGCTTCCAGACTTTGCACCGTGCACGTGGCCCCGGGCAGGCGTGCCTCAAAAGCGCTGCGCAGGTTTTGGATAAAATCGGCGTTTTCACAGTGTACACGAAAACGGCTTTCGCCGGTGGGCAGGCTTTCTTCTTCCCACCCGAAAGGCACTTCCAAAGTCAACAGGCCAAGGGCCTGATCATAGGCGTCTTCACCCACAATAATCTCAAGCTGAAAAATCTTCTTCATAATTGCGTCTCTTTTGCTGTAACAGACCGAAAAGTCAGGCCAGCATGCCAGATTTTTTTCCTGTGGTCGAGGGCGGTACAAACGGCAGGGCCGCAGCGTTTTCCCTCTTTGTGCGGGCTGAATGCCGCACCTGGCCCGGCGCGCGCCTTCACGGCAGATTGCACATTGCCATGCACGAAGATTCTTAGTAAAAAGATAATTTGCACTCCGCCAACAGAGCATGCTCACGTTGAAATGCCTGCGTGACGGCGAAATATCTTTGCTGTCTTCGGTCCGTAACATTTTTCGTTGTCACGGACGAAGCACGTTTGCCCTGCAAGCATGGCCTGGCCGCCCGTTTTCAACATGGGCAGGCCCCAGGATGAATGCCCGGCCAACCGCACATGCGGTGCGCAGCTCATGACACGGATTTTACAGAAATCCGCGCGGAGCAGATGGACATTTTCAGTATTGCCCTGCTCTAATCTTCGTTTTTTAAGGAAAATACATGCCGACAAGCACGGAAGAACTCGACAATATTCTCGCCGTGATCCGCGCCGATTTTGATGTGGATTTCGAGCCGTTGCAGGTTGATGAAAACCCCCTGCATATTTTATCCATCAATAACATGCAGTCGCATCTCGACAAGCTGCTGCAAAAGCGTGCCATCCGTGATCCGCTCAAAGACCTGCCCCTGTGGGCCAAGGTCTGGCCCGGCTCTTTCGTGCTTGGCCGCCTGCTGCGCAAGTATGATCCGCAGGGCAAGAGCCTGCTGGAGCTGGGCGCGGGCTGCGGGGTGCTCAGCCTTGTGGCCGCCCGCTACGGCTTCAGCCGTGTGGTGGCCAGCGACGTGGTGGATGAGGCCCTGCGATTTGCCAGGGCCAACGTGCTGCGCAATAATCTTCAGGACATCATCGAGGTCGCCCGTGTTGATGTGACAACTCCGGGGCGCGATCCGCGCTTTGCCGGGGGATTTGACCTTATGGCCGCCTCGGAAATCCTTTACCTTGACGATCTGCACAGACCTCTGGTGAAATTTGTGGACCGTCACCTGGCCCCCGGCGGCAAGGCCCTGTTCTGCACAGACATGGCCCGCGCCAAACCGCATTTTGCCAAGCTGGCGGCAAAAACATTCAAGGTCATCGAGGGCCGCGTCGGCGTCAAAGCCAGCGACGACAACGGCGAAGAGCAACGCCGCATATACAGCATCCTGATTTTGGAGCGCCCATGAACACACATCTGCCCCGCATACATCTGGCCCCCTGCCCCAAGGGCTATACCCGCGACCTGGACAAAACCATGAGCCCGCCGCAAACCATCGCCCGGGTGCGCCAGCGGCTGACCGTGGCCGACCTGGACATCCTGGCCGACACCAAAAGAGTGGATGTGGGCCGACTGGGCATTCCGGTTTTTCTCAGCATATGCGGGGCTGACGCCCGGCGTATAATGCCCACGCGCAAGCAGATGGGCAAAGGCTCGTCTCCCGAGCAGGCCGAAGCGTCTGCCCTTATGGAACTTATGGAACGCTATGCGTTCTTCAATTTTTGGCAGGCACGGCCCCATATGGAACGGGCCACGTGGAGCGAAGCCGAAGAGCGCTTCGGCAGCGCCCTGATTCCGCTTGCTGAAATGCTGCGCTCCGTCAGTGAAGACCTTGATGAAAACAAGGCCCGCCGCGTGCTGGACCTTATAAGCTGGAATTTTTACCCCGCCACGCGCCTGCCCGACGAAGCCACGGTGTGGCTGCCGCTGGACTGGTTCAAGCTGCTGGGCGAATTCAACGGAACCTCTGCGGGCAACAGCCCTGAAGAGTCGCTTCTTCAGGGGCTGAGCGAACTGATAGAGCGCCATGTGTGCTGCCTTGTCGATCGCGGGCATCTCGCCACGCCCACCATTGAGACCGCCAACTGCAAGGATCCGGTGCTCCGTCAGTTGATAGATGCCTTTGCGCGCGAAGGCGTCCGTCTGGTGCTCAAGGATTTCTCCCTCGGCATGCCCCTGCCCACGGTGGCCGCCATTGCCTGGGACCCGGCCACCCTCGGCCAGAGTTCCGAAATCGTGTTCACAGCAGGCACTGCGGCATCCCCGGCCAAGGCC
>NZ_JBAIYW010000584.1:0-3965 GCF_036763055.1 Desulfovibrio sp. 1214_IL3152
ATTTCGGCCGCCGGCATGAAGGTTGCCTTCATTCGTGATGTCACGCCCATTCCGCACAACGGTTGCCGGCCGCCCAAGCGCCGCCGCGTCTAACCGGCCTGCCCCGGCAGAGTCCGTAACGTAAGAGGTATTGATAAATGGCAAAATATACTGAAGCCAAGTGCCGCATGTGTCGTCGCGAGGGCTGCAAGCTCTTTTTGAAGGGCGACCGTTGCTTTACCGACAAATGCGCCTATGATCGCCGCCCCTATGCTCCCGGCCAGCACGGCCGCGCCCGCAAAAAGGTGAGCGAATACGCGGTGCAGTTGAGGGAGAAGCAGAAAACCCGCCGTATTTACGGCATTCTGGAGCGCCAGTTCCACGGCTACTTTGTTAAAGCCGACATGCAGAAAGGCGTTACCGGTACCAACCTGCTCGTGATTCTTGAACGCCGCCTGGATAACGTGGTTTATCGCCTTGGTTTCGCCAACTCGCGCAACCAGGCCCGCCAGCTCGTGCGTCACGGTGTTTTCACCCTCAACGGCCGCAAGGTGAACATTCCTTCCTTGCAGGTGCGTCTGGGTGACACCATTGAAGTGCCTGAAAAGAATCGCAAAATTCCCGTGCTCGCTGAAGCCCAGGAAGTTATCGCCCGCCGCGGCTGCCCCGCCTGGCTGGAAGCCGACGGCGCCGCTTTCAAGGGTACTGTCAAGGCCATGCCGCAGCGTGACGACATTCAGTTCCCCGTCAACGAGCAGCTTATCGTCGAACTTTACTCGAAATAACCGGGGGTTCGCATGCTTATCAAACAGGGCGAACGCCTTATCAATGCGCGCAACTGGTCCGAGCTTGTCAAGCCCGACCAGATTCTGCGCGAAGAAGAGACGGCCAGCGGCACGCACGGCAAGTTTGTCTGCGAGCCTTTGGAACGGGGCTACGGCACCACCATCGGCAATGCCATGCGGCGCGTCCTTCTGGCCTCCCTTCAGGGGGCGGCCTTTGTGTCGGTGAAAATCATCGGCGTACAGCACGAGTTCACCACCATCCATGGCGTGCTGGAAGACATCACTGATGTCATCCTGAACATAAAGCAGGTTCGCCTGCGCATGGATACGGAAGAACCCCAACGCCTGACCCTGCGCGTGGAGCGCAAGGGGCCGGTGACGGCGGCCGACATTGTCGCCAATCAGCACGTTGAAGTGCTTAACCCTGATCTGCACATCGCCACCCTCACCGAGGACGTGGTGCTGGAGATGGAATTGGAGGTCCGCATGGGCAAGGGCTATGTGCCCGCCGACATGCATGAGGGCCTGGCCGACGAGATCGGCCTCATCAAGCTGGATTCCAGCTTTTCCCCCGTGCGCAAGGTCGCCTATACGGTGGAACAGGCCCGCGTGGGCCAGATGACCAACTATGACCGTCTTCTGCTTGAAGTGTGGACCGATGGCTCGCTGACGCCTGAAGACGCCATTGCCTACAGCGCCAAGATCATCAAGGATCAGATCTCCGTATTCATCAACTTTGATGAACGGGTATCCGGCGACATGCGCAACGGCAGCGGCGAAAGCGGAGAAGTGAACGAGCATCTGTTCAAAAGCATTGACGACCTTGAGCTTTCCGTACGTGCTACCAACTGCCTGCGCAGCGCCAATATCGGCCTTGTGGGTGAACTGGTGCAGCGCAGTGAAGCAGAAATGCTCAAGACCAAGAACTTCGGCCGCAAATCGCTGGACGAAATCAAGGGTGTGCTTTTGAGCATGGGGCTTGACTTCGGCATGAAGGTCGACTCCTTCGACAAAAAATATCAGGAATGGAAAAGGAAGCAGCAAAATGAGGCATAGCAATTCCGGCAGGAAATTCTCGCGTACCCCTGCGCACCGTAAGGCCATGTTGCACAATCTCGCCAAGGCGCTGCTGATCCACGGCAAAATCCGCACCACGGAAATCAAGGCCAAGGAGCTTCGCCGGGTTGTGGAGCCTCTGATTACCCTTGCCAAGCGCAATGACCTGCACGCTCGCCGTCAGGCTTACCGTGTGCTGAACGATCATGCCCTGGTCAAGCGTCTCTTTGACGAGATCGGCCCTGTCTTCGCCGGCGTACCCGGCGGTTACACCCGTATTCTCAAAATGGCCATGCCCCGCAAGGGCGACAATGCCCCCATGGCTATTATTGAGCTGACCCGCAGCAGCGAAGCCGCTGCCGCCGAAGCCCCCAAAGCCGCCAAGGCCGCTTCCGCCAAGGAAGCCAAGCCCGCTGCTGAAGAAGCTGCGGCCAAACCCAAGCGTACCCGCAAACCCAAGGCCGACGAAGCTGACGCTGAAGCCGCCAAGGAAGAAAATTAGGCCTTCAGGCAAATATTCTTCACGGGTTTATGGCTATAGATATGAAAGGGCGCTACGGCGCCCTTTTTTATGCCTGTATTTCCTCTAGAGCAGATTAACTTTGAGAATATACATTCTCAAAGTTTAAGGCACGCTCACTTCGGCGTTTAACCGCGCAGATAAACTGCGCTTACGCCTCCGTAGCGAACGTCTGCTCACGCAGCCGCCAGAGCAATTTCAAAGTGAAATTGCTCTAGTTGCTTAAATGCCTCGGGATGGACACGCAATCCAGAGCAGTTTTATTTTTAAGATTGCTCTGGCGGTTGTTCGCGCTGCCGTCAAGGCAGGTTAAAGGCGAGATTGCCTTGGAAGTTGCTTTAGCAAATTGACAATTCCCGTTCCATTTTTTTGGGGTCAGCGGCCAGCCCTTTCTGAATGCTCTTGGCGAAAGCATCGGGGTAGATTTCTTCAGCGCCTGCCTTGATGCCTTCAAGAATTTCTTGCGCAACCGACTCGGTACTGGCCTTGGGCATCTCAAGGCCCGCTGTCATGCGGGTATCCACAGGGCCTGGATATACGCCGATAACCGCTGTTTTCTGTGTTGCGAGTGCCCCGCGCAAGCCCTGGGTAAGTGAGTGCAGGGCGGCTTTTGACGCGCAGTATGTGCCGATGGAGGGCATGTTTACGAGACCGATGACAGAGACGATGTTGACAATGCCGCCTCCTCCATTCCTGCGCAGAACCGGCGCAAATGCCGAGCACATGGCAAGTGTGCCGAAATAGTTGACCTCCATCTCGGCCCGCGCCGTCTGGAGTGAGCCGAGCAAACCGTTGCCCCCCATACCTGCATTATTCACAAGAAGCGTGATGTCTCCGCACGCGGCGACGGTTTTTTCAATATCGGCGGGATTGGTAATATCAAGCTGCACGATCTGGATGTTTTTGTTGCCGCGCAGTGATTCCAACGAGGCTTCACTGCGCGCGCAGGCATATACTTTTCTGGCTCCGGCAGCCAGAAAGGCATTGACCAGCGCCCTGCCGATACCACCGTTGGCTCCTGTTACAAGAATAGTCTGTTCATTGATATTCATTATATTTTCTCCGTGCTCAGCCTCATGCTGACTGTATTTTTACTGCGAACGGTCCGCAGGCTCACCGCAGATAATGTGACATTGCGAAACAACAGGCAGTGTCGTAGACAAATACGACCTTGTAAAAGTGCATTCTAAAGGTTTAGAGGACATGCGATTCGGTGCGTGCACCGCGCAAGGGCATAGCGTGCACCTTTGCTGCGGGCGACTGTTCAGGCAGCCGCCTGAGCATTTTCAAGGGAAATGGCTCCAGCCTGTTTTGTCTTCCATTACATAAGATGTATGGGGCTTGCCGGAATGTGTCAAATCGCCACAGTGCATGGTTTTCTTGGGCCGGCAACCGCGCGGTGACAAAAGCGGTTTTTCAATGCGCCAATATTGTTCGGGGGTTTTGACCTTTGTGCGGGAAGAGCGCATACTGCGACAGCAAATTTACGCAAGGAGACGCGCATGAAGCTTCTGGAAAAAGCCCGCGCTGCCGGCTGAGCCGCAAAACTTGCTCCAGGGGCCCTGGAGCGACTTTTGAACGGGCTGCCGCTTGGCGCCCGGCCGGATCTTGAAGCCCGCGTGCTG
>NZ_JBAIYW010000576.1:0-3961 GCF_036763055.1 Desulfovibrio sp. 1214_IL3152
GTCGGCGTGGTTGTCCAGACGAGTCACGGGCTGCGCGTCGGGCGCGGTATCGCCGAGCACGTACCCCTGCGGGTCCAGCAGGGAAAGACGCTCTTCGGGCATATCAAGAATGGCGGCAAGGCGCGTCAGCCCGGCCGTATGGTCACCCATACCGTCCAGAATAACTCCGGCCAGCGCTGTTTCACGCACCAGACGTTCGCGCGCCGACTCAAGCTGTACTTTTTCAAACCAGGCTTTGCCGTAAAAAACGGCCACGGCTATGGAAACCAGGGCCACAAACAGCATGCCGCCAAAAATTCTGGTTCTGAATGAAAGCATATCTCCCGCCAATGCGGCCATGCCGCCGTATCTGCCCGGACGCATCGCAAGGCGCGTACCCGGACGGCTATTCCTTGATTCTGTAGCCTACCCCGCGCACGGTCTCCAGCATGGAGGACGCATCGCCCAGCTTGGCGCGCAGACGGCGCACATGCGTGTCCACCGTACGGGCGTATCCCTCAAAGGAATAGCCCCACACCTTGTTGAGCAGTTGCTCGCGTGTGCGCACCGACCCGGCATGGCGCAGCAGGTCTTCCAGCAGGCGAAATTCCGTGGCTGTCAACTGTAATTCTTCGCCCTGCGCTTCCGCAGCATGGGCATCGGGCCGCAGGCGAATGCCGTGACGCTCCAGCACCGGGCTTTCATCATTTCTCGTTCCGCGTCGCAATACGGCCCGTATGCGCAGCATAAGCTCACGCACGCTGAAAGGCTTGACCACATAGTCATCAGCCCCAAGGCTCAGGCCCACCACGCGATCCATCTCTTCACCTCTGGCCGTGAGCATCAGCACGGGGATATGGGCGGTTTCGGCCTGCGCACCCAAAAGGCGGCAGACCTCAAATCCGTCCGGGCCGGGCATCATGACATCCAGCAACAAAAGAGCAGGCAGATGCTGACGGGCCAGTCTGAGCGCCTCGTTGCCATCGGCCGCCTCCAGAACGCTGAAACCCTCACGCTCCAGATTAAAGCGCAAAAGCTCGCGGATATCGGCTTCATCTTCAACTATCAATATCTGTTGGCTCATAGTGCACACCTCTGTGACGCAGCCCGAGTAAAGCGTTTCTTTGCGCCAATGTGATGGTAGCTTTGTTACATTTGCGTGACATGGCGAACCACCTGAAAAAGCATGCCTCACCGGGCATGGCAAATCAATTGACGCCTTTTCCGGGCTTCCCCGCCCCATATCGGTCAACCCGATCCATATCCCCAGACCGGCATACTCGCCATGCCCACGCAATACGGGCAGCGATATTCCGCAAAACTCTCTGCGCGGGCTGCGGTATGGCCTGACGTCCTTTCACGCAGTCTTCGTGTTTCCGTCATCATTCTGTAACAGAGGCGGGCCAAAAGAAAGGCACGGCAAACAAATGCCGCGGGTGGAATTTTTTCACCCCTGATAAAACCAGGAGAAACTCATGTCTTTTGATCTCAAAAAACGCGTTTCCCGTTACAGCGGCAGGCTCGCGGCCTGCGCTCTGGCCGTGCTTTTCTGGAGCGCTTCGGCCTCCGCCGCCCAGCAGGTCATCATCAACGGCTCCACCACCGTGCTGCCCGTGGTGCAAAAAGCCGGTGAAGCTTTCATGGCCTCTCACCCCGGCACGGAGCTGAGCATTTCCGGCGGCGGCTCCGGCAACGGCATCAAGGCGCTCATTGAAAAACAGTGCGACGTAGCCATGAGTTCGCGCGACATCAAAGACAAGGAAAAGGACGCCGCAGCCAAAAACGGCATTACGCCCCTGCGCACGGCCATAGCCATTGACGCCATTGTGCCTGTGGTCAACCCGGCCAATAAGGTGGGCGCTCTCACCCTTGCGCAGTTGCGCGACATTTACACCGGAAAAATCACCAACTGGAAAGACCTTGGCGGCGAAGACGCTCAGATTGTGGCGATCTCGCGCGATACTTCTTCCGGCACGTTTGAATCCTGGGAAGAGCTTGTCATGAACAAGGAGCGCGTCAGCCCCAGGGCGCTCATGCAGGCTTCCAACGGGGCCGTGGTGCAGACGGTGAGCAAAAACAAGAACGCCATCGGCTATGTGGGTCTGGGTTATGTGGACAAGTCCACCAGAGCGGTCACGGTTGAAGGCGTAAGCCCCAGCGCCGAAACGGCCCTTTCCAAACAGTGGCCCATCGCCCGTGAACTGTACATCTTCACCAGCGGCGCGCCTGAGGGCGCGGTGAAAGAATTTGTGGAATACCTGGTAGCGCCCGACAAGGGCCAAAAGGATGTGCTCGCTGTGGGCTACGTGCCCCTGAGCAAATAAACAACGGACAAAAAATCCTTGCAGGGCGCGGGCAGGCCGGACACCGCAAACCGGCCTGCCCTGCCCTTGCCACACCGTGCAATGGACGCGCCTGCGCGTCAGGAGAACGGCCCATGCGTTCCACAGACCTGAAAGAAAAACTGGTTCGCTGTATACTCGCCGGCATGGCGGGCAGTTCGCTGCTGGCCCTGGCCGGTATCGTCATATTTCTGTTTATGGAAGGCCTGCCGCTCTTTGCGCATTATCCCGTCACGGATTTTCTTTTCGGTCGCCTGTGGTACCCCACCGAAGACCCTGGCCTGTTCGGCATTTTCCCCCTGCTGATAGCCTCGCTGGCGGTAACGCTTTTTTCCTCACTGCTGGCAGTGCCGCTGGGCGTGCTCACAGCCGTATACCTTACGGAAATTGCCCACCCTGCCGTGCGCCGCATCATCAAGCCCTTTGTGGAACTGCTGGCCGCCCTGCCCTCGGTGGTGCTGGGTTTTCTGGGCATGGTGGTGCTGGCCCCCATGCTGCAGGACTATCTGGGCGCGGCAACAGGCCTGAACCTGCTCAATGCCTCTGTAGTGCTGGCCTTCATGAGCGTGCCCACCATCTGTTCGGTTTCCGAAGACGCGCTTTACAGTGTTCCGCGCGACCTGCGCGAGGCGTCGCTGGCGCTCGGGGCCACGCGCTGGCAGACCACGGTGCGCGTTGTCATTCCGGCGGCGCTTTCGGGCATAGGCACGGCGGTCATGCTCGGCATGTCGCGCGCCATCGGAGAAACAATGGTGGTGCTTATGGTGGCGGGCGGCGCAGGCATCATTCCCACATCATTGCTTGATCCTGTACGCCCCATGCCCGCATCCATTGCCGCCGAAATGGCCGAGGCCCCCTTTCGCAGCGAACACTATCACGCACTTTTTGCCATCGGCATCGTGCTCTTTTTGCTCACACTGGCCTTTAACATGCTGGCAGCCCATATTGCCGAGAAACACCGTCAGGCCGGTACTTCGAGCCTGTAACAATACCGCGGGAATCGGGGAAAAACATGTCACAGCCCATATGGCCCGGTCAGACCGGCACTCCGGACACGCCGCAAAAACGCTTTACGCCAACAAGCGGCAAGGCGCGCGGTCGCGCACAAAACCTCATGTTCCTCTTTTTGCGGGGTGTGGCAGCATGCAACGTGCTGGCCCTTGTAACCGTGTGCGGCTTTCTGCTCTATCACGGCCTGCCCGCCCTCAGTTGGGAATTCATAAGCCAGACCCCCCGCAGCATGATGACCGAAGGCGGCATACTGCCCTGCATTATCGGCACGGCCATCCTTTCGCTGGGGGCGCTGCTGCTGGCTTTTCCCCTGGGCGTGGCCTCGGCCGTTTACCTGCATGAATACGCCAAACGAAATGCCTTTGCGCGCTACGTTCGCCTGGGCGTCAACAATCTGGCCGGGGTTCCTTCCGTGGTTTTCGGCCTTTTCGGCCTGTCATTTTTTGTGACTTTTTGCGGCTTCGGGGTCAGCATCCTCTCCGGCGTGCTCACCCTCGCCGTGCTCACCCTGCCCGTCATCATCGGCACGGCCGAAGAGGCCCTGCGCAATGTGCCTGATACCTATCGCGAAGCCTCGCTGGCCCTGGGGGCCAACAAATGGCAGACCATCAGCCGCGTGGTGCTGCCCT
>NZ_JBAIYW010000098.1:0-3958 GCF_036763055.1 Desulfovibrio sp. 1214_IL3152
GTTCCGCGCTGGCGGCAATTTCTCCGGCGGCGGCGGCAAGCTGCTCCAGATCATCAAGGCTGCTGCGCATGAGATTGTGCTGGTCTTCGCTGCCCCTGTAGACGGTTTCCACGCGCTGGGCCAGGGTGGCGGAGTGGTCGGCCAGATCTGCGGCAATCACATCGGCCTGAGTGGCGATGGCGTTCATATTGCCCAGCAGGCCGGCTATGCGCGCCTCTTTTTCTTCGGCATCCCTGAGAGATTTTTGGGCGTGCTCGGCACTGGCCTGTGCTTCCTGGGACTTCTTTTCGTTCTCGGCCAGCTTGAGCTTGAGGTTGTCCAGCAGGGAACCCAATGCCCGCGACAGCGCGCCTATTTCATCCAGGCGCTGCAAACGCAGGTTCACATCCAGGTTGCCCGCCACCACTTCGGCCGACTTGTTCACAAGCCCGCGCAACGGATTGCGGATGGAGCGCGTAATAGCCACGCCGGAAATAACCATGCCCGCCAGTACGGCCAGCAGCAGGGCAATAACCACGTATTCTTCGCGCGCCATTATCTGCTTGTAGCTTTCCCTGTCAGCTTCGGCGGCGTGCAGCATCATTTTGCGCAACTGCCCAAGGGCCTCCACAACCGCCGCCGACTTGACCAGCGTAACGTCATTAAAATGCGCCCTGGCCCCTTGCAGGTCACCGGCCTGCACAAGGCGCTCGATATCCAGAGCGCTGCGGTGCAGGTCCAGGTGGGCGGCTTCCATATTTTTAAAATAGCTGGAAGTGCCGGGCAAAATGGCTTCCACCTCTTCACGGCCGCCATTATAAAACCATTGCCCGAAAAGGCATTTGTGGCCGTCTTTCTGCACTTCAAGCTTGCCGTCCGCGGACGGCATGGCGACAAAGCTGCCAACCCGCTCCTTCCAGTGCAGGTGATCGGCCTCACGCATGGCAAAAACCAGGGCGTTGCTCTGTTTTTGCAGCGCGCTGTCAGCCATGGTCATGACCTGGTTGGACGCATACCAGGCAACCACGGCAAAGCAGATCATGCCCAGCAGGCTGATGCCGAAGCCAAAACACAACTTCTTCCCGATGGAAAGATTTTTCCAGAACATGATTCCTCCCGGGAATCTTAACGACATATAAACACAGGCAATACAGCCAGTTTTACGCTCATTGCCGAAACACGGGCGGCAAAAATCCATCACCGGCAAAGCCGGCCTGCCAATAAAGGAGCATGGCGCGATGAACGCCCTGCCCTTGTTCCTGCCCGCAGCGTTGCTGCGCAGGTCATCAGTTACTATTTGTAAAATGACCCCTACGGGGAGGACAGGTTATTGTCAAGCCACAAAGGCCCCGCAATCGGTATCAATTACGCACACCTTGTCGCGACTCTTCGGCGTCCTGCCCCATAACCGGCAGAAATAACTGCCATCACACACGCACGCTCATTTTTTTGCCACAATTACCGCAAGGTGCGTGCAGGGGCTGCAATGAACAAGGATGTGTGTTACGGTGCATACCGCAAACCGGGCCGACACGGTTCGCAGGTGTGCTGCACGCCGGGCATGCGAAAATGACAGCGATGGAGCCGCCGCGTTTTCCGCATTTTTTTCGGCAGAAAAAACGGTTTCTCCCGCAGCATTTCGTGATGTACCGGGAATATCTGGTAAAATATTTCTTCTGATCTGCGGGAAAAAAATTTGCAGCCGGGCCGTATTTAACTGTTCAAACAACCAGCTTTGTGTTAAGGCTTTTTTGCAACGAAAAATCGCGGCTCCAGATGCCGCCTCCTGAGCATCCACAGTATTCTTTTATGGACGCCCATGACCTGATGCGGTAAATTTTTATCCAAACGCTTTCTTCAGCGTAAACCTTATGTTCCCTGAGCACGTCGCGCCCGCACCGCTTTTTTGTGCGGGACCTACCCGGCCGAACCGGCCACGAAGAAATTTGGAAATACTATTGTGCGCCCCAGAGCGCCAAGGAGGAACAGATGGCTCACATGAAAACCATGGACGGCAATAACGCGACCACGCATATTGCCTACGCTCTGTCGGAAACGGCGGCTATTTACCCCAT
The DNA here is from genome assembly GCF_036763055.1 of Desulfovibrio sp. 1214_IL3152. Taxonomy (NCBI): domain Bacteria; kingdom Pseudomonadati; phylum Thermodesulfobacteriota; class Desulfovibrionia; order Desulfovibrionales; family Desulfovibrionaceae; genus Desulfovibrio; species Desulfovibrio sp. 1214_IL3152. The sequence goes on from NZ_JBAIYW010000098.1 coordinate 2,055, forward strand.
CACGCCTTCGTCCGTCATGGGCGAAGTGATGGACCAGATGGCTGCCAAGGGCATGAAAAACCTGCTCGGCCAGAAAGTGATCGTGCGTGAAATGCAGTCCGAAGCCGGCGCCGCAGGCGCTGTGCACGGCATGCTTTCCGCCGGCGCGCTGACCTCTACCTACACGGCTTCTCAGGGCCTGCTCCTGATGATCCCCAACATGTACAAAATCGCCGGTGAACTGCTCCCCGGTGTTTTTCACGTGTCGGCCCGCGCCCTGGCCTCGCATGCCCTGTCCATTTTCGGCGACCATCAGGACGTCATGGCCGCCCGCCAGACGGGCTTTTGCTTCCTCGCTTCGGCCTCTGTGCAGGAGTGCATGGACCTGGCCCTGGTGTCCCACCTTTCGGCCATCGACTCAAGCCTGCCCTTCTGCCATTTCTTCGACGGCTTCCGCACCTCGCATGAAGTGCAGAAAATCGAAGTCATCGACTACGAAGACATCCGCGGCCTGGTGAACTGGGACAAGGTGGACGAATTCCGCGCCACCGCCATGAACCCCGAGCATCCGCACATTCGCGGCACCGCCCAGAACCCCGACATTTACTTCCAGAACCGCGAAGCCTCCAACCTCTTCTACGACGCCGTACCCGGCATCGTGCTTGAAAACATGAAGAAGGTGGAGTCCATCACCGGCCGCAAGTACCGCCTGTTCGACTATGTGGGCCACCCCGAAGCCGACCGCATCATCGTTTCCATGGGTTCCTCCTGTGAAGTGGCCGAAGAAACGGTCAACTACCTGAACAGCCAGGGCCAGCGCGTGGGCCTTGTGAAAGTGCGCCTGTATCGCCCGTTCTCCGCCGAGCACATGCTGCGCGCCCTGCCCGCCACCACCACCTGCATCACCGTGCTTGACCGCACCAAGGAAAGCGGCGCCCTGGGCGACCCCCTGTATCAGGACGTGTGCACCGCCTTCCTTGAAAAGGGCGAAGCTCCCACCATCGTGGCCGGTCGCTACGGCCTCGGCTCCAAGGACTTCACCCCCGGCATGGCCAAGGCCGTGTATGACAACATGCTGGCCCTGCAGCCCAAGAACCACTTCACCGTGGGCATCACCGACGACGTGACCAATCTTTCCCTTGAAGTGGAAGAAGAAATCGACACCGTGCCCGCCGGCACCGTGCAGTGCAAGTTCTTCGGCCTCGGCGCCGACGGAACCGTGGGCGCCAACAAGCAGGCCATCAAGATCATCGGCGACAACACCGATCTCTACGCTCAGGCGTACTTTGCCTATGACTCCAAGAAGTCCGGCGGCTTCACCGTGTCGCATCTGCGCTTCGGCAAGGCCCCCATCACTTCGTCCTACCTCATCACCAGCGCCGACTACGTTGCCTGTCACAAGTCGGCCTATGTGACCCAGTACGACATTCTTGAAGGCATCAAGGAAGGCGGCACCTTTGTGCTGAACTCCAACTGGTCGCTGGCTGACCTCGAAAAGCACCTGCCCGCCTCCATGAAGCGCGTTATCGCCCGCAAAAAGCTCAAGTTCTACAACGTGGACGCCGTGAAGGTGGCCCAGGAAGTGGGCCTTGGCGGCCGCATCAACATGATCATGCAGACCGCCTTCTTCAAGCTGGCCAACGTGCTTGACTTTGACAAGGCCGTGGCCCTGCTCAAAGAATCCATCAAGAAGACCTACGGCAGCAAGGGCGACAAGATCGTCAACATGAACATCGCCGCCGTGGACAAGGGCATGGACGCCCTGGAAGAAATCAAATACCCCGCCTCCTGGGCCACTGCCACCGAAGGCGCCGAAGTGTGCCACTGCGATGATGACGACTACATCCGCAGCGTGGTGCGTCCCATCCTGGCCCAGCAGGGCGACAAGCTGCCCGTGTCCGCCATGGACCCGGCCGGTTTCATGC
>NZ_JBAIYW010000484.1:0-3904 GCF_036763055.1 Desulfovibrio sp. 1214_IL3152
GGCGGCGGCAGCAGCGATGCGGCTGCCCTGCTGCGCTGGCTCAACAGGAATGTCGCCACCCCCCTGCCTGAACAGGCCCTGGCAGATGTGGCCCTTGGCGTGGGAGCCGATGTGCCTTTTTTTTTGCACAACCGGCCCTGCCGCGTTCGCGGCATAGGTGAAATTATCGAATCTGCCGATCTGGATTTTTCAGGCATGCGCCTTGTGCTCGTATGCCCGGAAATCCATGTAAGTACGCCACAAACCTTTGCTGATTACGATGCTTTCAAGGCAGTGGAGCAGGCCGCTGAAAATCAAAACAGCTTGACAAGAGAACAAAGCAGGGCTAATGGAACTTTTCTCTCCCAAGGGCGGTTTGAAGCTGACCTGGGCAACGACCTAGAAAACGTTGTCTTCAAGCGTCATCCCGAGCTGGCCGAAATCAAGGCCACCCTGTTGCGCTACGGGGCAACAGCGGCCTGCATGAGCGGCAGCGGCTCCAGCATACTGGGGCTTTTCGAGCGCGAGGCGCTTGTGGAAGCGCAGGCTGTGGCCGCGGCGCTGCAAGGAGAGAACAGGCGCGTTTACGCGCATGTGCTGTGATCATACTGGGATGTAGCCAAGTGGTAAGGCAACGGGTTTTGGCTCCGTCATTCGAAGGTTCGAACCCTTCCATCCCAGCCACAACACCATGACGACGCGCAGTGAATGCTGGAGCGGCTGCTATGCAAATACCCGACCGCTCCGGTTACCGTGCGGGTGAATATCCGTATCCGGCCATGACGGCGACAGGCCAGCCAACTTCGTGACCGGTGGCAGGCAAGGGTGTACAACCTAAATGCTCTTTGACGCGCAAGGCGGGGCGGTTCATGTTCAGCGATCTTAAGATCGTAACCGGTTCTTCCAATCCGGAATTGGCGAAGGCCATTTGCAACCATCTGGGCTGTCAGCTCACCCCAACGCTGTCCACTACGTTCAGCGACGGGGAGTTGCGTATTGAAATCGGCGATAATGTCCGAGGCGACGATGTTTTTGTGGTCCAGCCCACCTGTCCGCCCACGGTCAACCGTAACCTGGTTCAGCTGTGCCTTATGCTGGATGCCCTTAAAAGGGCCAGCGCGGGCCGCATTACAGCCGTCATTCCCTATTACGGCTACGCGCGGCAAGACCGCAAGGTCAGCCCCCGTGCGCCTATCAGCGCCAAGATGGTGGCTGACTTCATCAGCGTGGCCGGGGCGGAACGCGTGGTGACTATTGACCTGCACGCAGGTCAGATTCAGGGCTACTTTGACTGCCCTGTGGACAATCTTTTTGCCGTACCTGTAATGCTGGACGCCCTGCGCAAGCTCGGCGAGGAAAAAATTGTCATCGTCTCCCCCGATGCCGGCGGCGTTGAGCGGGCCAGGGCATACGCCAAGCGCCTTGACGCGCCTTTGGCTATTGTGGACAAAAGACGCGACAAGCCCAATCAGGCGCAGGCCATGCACGTCATTGGCGATGTGGAAGGCCGGGTGGCTATAGTGGTGGACGACATGATCGACACCGCAGGAACCCTGTGCGCCGGGGCCGAAGTTTTGCTGAAAAACGGAGCGAAAAAAATCGTGGCCTGCGCCACGCACCCGGTGTTGTCCGGTCCGGCCATTGATCGCATCAATGCCACCGAAGCCCTTTCGAAGGTCTTTGTTACCGACACCATCCCGCTGGGCGACAAGCTGGAACGCTGCCCGAAACTCGAAGTCATTTCGGTGGCGGCGATTTTGGGCAAAACCATTCACAACATTCACACCGGTTCATCGGTCAGCGTGTTGTTTGTTTAGCAAAAACCGTCGGCGCAAAGCCTTCGCGCACGGCCGTACGGAGCACATCCCACAAGGGAATGGCAAGATACAATAAAGAAAGCGCTGATCCATGCGGATTTTTGCTTTCCGGCAAGGGCAAGCGAATTCCGGGGTACGGCGTGCAGGGCATGCCGGGCCGATAACGGACGCAGTCTCAGGCGGTCAGAAAGCGAAAAGACCGGCGGGCGGCATTTCTCAAGAACTTTTCCGCACGTGTCAGGCGGCGGTAAGCCAAGGAGTGGACCATGAATATTGAAAAGACTTTGAGCGTGCAAAAACGCGAAGGTTACGGCAAAGGCCCCAGCGGCCGCCTGCGTGCCCAAAAACTGATCCCGGGCGTGTTCTACACCCCCAAGGGCGAAAACATTTCCGTGCAGGCCCCTGCTCTGCCCCTGCAAAAGATTTACGAAGCAATGGGCCACACCACGGTGTTCAACCTCGAAATCGAGGACAACGGCCAAAAGACCGCGTATCCCGTGCTTATCTGGCAGGTGCAGTTTCACCCCTACAAGCGCGCCTTCACCCACATCGATTTTTACGGCGTGGACCTCGACAAGGAAGTCACCGTTGACGTACCCGTGGAATTCGTGGGAACCTCGCGCGGCGTGAAGCTGGGCGGCGTGCTCGAAACCTACCGCGAAGTGGTGCGCCTCACCAGCAAGCCGCTGAACATGCCCCAGAAGGTCGTTGTTGACGTGACCGACATGGGTATCAACGACACCATCAGCGTGGGCGACCTCAAGCTGCCCGAAAACGTGCGCGCCGAATTTGATCAGAACTTCGCCCTGGTGACCGTCATCTCCAAGAGCAAGGACGACGCCGAAGACGAAGACCAGGCAGACTAACCTGGTTTCCGGCCTGCAGACCGATCTGCCAGGCCATTTACAAGTGTTCATGGCCGGTTCCTCACGGAACCGGCTTCCTTTTTAGAGCGCTCCACGTTGAAACAGCCTCATGCGCCCTGCTCCGGCGTCTGCATGGGCGCACGCCATCGGGGCGCAGGCGCAGCTTCAGCCTTTGCCACAAAAAGCGTGAAGATAAACAGCACCATGCGTTTATACAGCCAGACGCCGCAGTAAGCGCACAACACCTTGAAAATATATATTCTCAAAGGTAACATGCCGCAAAACTGACCGGAAACTGTTCTGCGACCGCTTGAGCAGGCGGCCGCCGCCAGGATGCATATGCAGCATACCTGCGCCATAAAACGCCGGGGCGCACGCCTTGTCGCCGTTCGTAGTATAGATTTTCAAACATAATATGCTCCCGAATATGCCGCACCATGCCGTGACCTATCATTCCCTGCGCCCCGTAGGCAGCAGAGCAAGCCTGGAGATATGGCCCAAGCCCCAAGCCGGGGTCATGCTTTTTTATCCGGGAACCATGCTCTCGCCCGTGCAGTACAGGCCGCTTATTTCCGCCCTCCACGAGGCGGGCTTTGGCGTTGCTGCCCTGCACTTCACCGGTCATGGGCGCAACAGTCACTGGACGGGCTTTACCTTTGACGACCTTGTGCGGGACACCCTGGCTGCGGAACAATGGCTGCGCAAACGGGGACACCGCCACATCGCCGCTTGCGGCCACAGTCAGGGCGGCATTCTTGCCCTGGCCCACGCCGCAGCCTCACAGAAGCTCATGGCGACCTTTCCCATCACCGGAATCCTGCCGCAAAGCGACCGGGTCATGGACCTGACAATTTTCCGGCGCTGGAGCAGCAACAAACGCGGTTTTATGGCGGTTTTGCGCGCTCTGGCATGCCGCCTGCCGCGCCTGCCCATGCCTTTGCAGTCGTACCTTTCCGTACGGCGCATTCTGGCCGGGGCGCGCCGCGTTGTCTATAACAGGAAACAGTGCCGCATGAGCTATCCGCTGGCCTACCTGTCCAGCCTTCTTTCAGCCTCCATAAACGAGCAGTTGCACTGCCCCCTGTATTTTTTCAGTGCGGTCAATGATGCCCTTTTTACTCCGCCCCTGATTCAGGGTACCTTTGAACAGATACGCGCACCGCAGAAAAAGCTTATCTGGCTGCCCGGCGGGGGCCATCTGGCCGCCCTGAACCCTGCTCTGTGCCGCTATATGGCACGGCA
>NZ_JBAIYW010000414.1:0-3904 GCF_036763055.1 Desulfovibrio sp. 1214_IL3152
CGGGCCTTGTCCAGCATATGGCGGGTAACGCTTGCCGTATCGTTGACGGGCCTGGTATTCGCCATGCACATGACCCCGCCGAAACCGCCGCGCGCGGCGGCCTCAAGCCCCGAGGCCACGTCCTCTTTATACTCGAAACCGGGTTCGCGCAGGTGTACGTGGGCGTCGATAAGGCTCGGCATGAGCACAAGACCGCGCGCATCGAAAATCTCACAGCCTTCGGGGGGCGCGTGGTGTCCCGCCGGAGTCATGGTCGTAATCTTTCCACCGGTTACCAGAAGGTCCACCGGGGCTTCCAGGTGGCGGGCATTTTTGATGCAAAGCCTCATGCGCGACCTCCGTCATTGCGCGTCGCCAGAAGATAAAGCACTGCCATGCGCGTGGCTACGCCCGCAGCCACCTGGTCAAGCACCAGGCTCGCTGGGGCATCGGCCATATCGTCTGAAATTTCCAGGCCCCGGTTCATGGGACCGGGGTGCAGCACCCTTGCGCCGGGTCGGGCCAGCGCCATATGGTCGAGGCCAAGGCAAAAGCGCCGCGAATATTCGGCCAGATCGGGCAAAAGCCCTGCCTGCTGGCGTTCCAACTGCAAGCGCAGGCACATTACGGCGTCCACATCGCGCACAGCCTGCTTCAGGTCGGTATATACCTCCACCGGCCAGTGGTCCACCCCGGCAGGCAGCAGGGTGCGCGGGGCGCAGACCCGTATGCGCACGCCAAGACCGGTAAGCAGATGGATATTGGAACGCGCCACCCGGCTGTGGGCAATATCGCCCAGAATCAGCAGGGTACGGCCCTCAAAGGAATTTTTCCAGGCTTCACGCAGGCTGAAGCAGTCCAGCAGCGCCTGTGTGGGATGGGCATGCCAGCCATCGCCGCCGTTCACCACGCCGCAGGGCAGCAGGTCCGCCACATAGCGGGCCGCCCCACTGCTGGAGTGGCGCATGACGATAACATCCGGAGACATGGCCTGAAGCGTCAGGGCCGTGTCCTTGAGGCTTTCGCCCTTGTTGAGGCTTGATCCGCTCTTGCCCAGCGCAAAGGTGTCTGCCGAAAGGCGCTTGCCCGCCACGTCAAAGGATGTTTTGGTGCGCGTGCTGTTTTCCACAAAAAAAAGCACCACGGTCTTGCCCTTGAGGGTGGGAACCTTTTTGACCGGGCGGCTGTTTATTTCCTGAAAGCTGACGGCCAGATCGAGCAGGTGCAGGGTATCCGCCCTGCTCAGCTGCGTTACGTCCAGCAGGTCCTTGTGCGGCCAGTGGTAGCGATTGTCGGTATTCATGGCAGTGCTGTGTAAAAGGTAAAAAAAAGCCCCGCTTTTCAACGGGGAACAACGGGGGCGGCTGCGGCCCTGAACTTCGGAAACCTCAAAAAATCCGGCAGACCGGGCGTTGGAAAAAACGCCCGCCCAGAACCAGCTGTTTCGGGAGCGGCAGACATCATGCCCTTTTTGTAGGCGCGCCAAGGTGCTTTGTAAAGCAAAAAGTCTGTTGACGCCCGCTGGGCCTTTGTCTAGTTAGAAGAAGGCCATACCGTCGGGCGCGCCCTGGAGCAATTTCACTTTTACATTGCTCTGACGGCTGCGTGAGCAGACGTTCGCTACGGAGGCGTAAGCGCAGTTTATCTGCGCGGTTAAACGCCGAAGTGAGCGTGCCTTAAACTTTGAGAATGCATATTCTCAAAGTTAATCTGCTCTAGAGCATTTAACACTTGAAATGCTCGCTTACGACAGGCAAAAGCCTGCCTTCTCGCATTTCGTGGCAAGGATTTTCAAGAAAATCCTTGCAGAGCAGTTAACTCATTTCATTCGTTAACTGCTCTAAAGGCGCTTGCCCGGCCTTTTTCGCGGTTTGCCCGACCGGGGCTGCCGCATTTTTGTCAGTTTTTTCGTCTTTGTTTTTACTATGTTTCAGAACTTTTCAGGAGGATGCGACCAATGCTCACGACGCTTGTGATCTATCTTGCCTGCGGCGCGGTGGCCGGTGTGCTGGCCGGGCTTCTGGGCGTGGGGGGCGGCATTGTGCTGGTACCCATGATGGTGGCTATCTTTCCCACCGTGGGCGTTCCGGCGGAATATGTGCAGCAGATGGCGCTCGGCACGTCGCTTGCCTCCATCATGATCACATCCATCTCCAGCGCCCGCGCCCATAACAAACGCGGAGCCGTGCACTGGGATATTTTCCGCAATATCACTCCCGGCATTCTTCTGGGTACGTTCGGAGGCGGGCTTATTGCCACGCACATGCCCACCCTGGCGCTCAAGATCATCTTCATCTGCTTTCTGGTGGTGGTCGCAGCGCAGATGCTCTCGGGCTACCGCCCCCCGGCCACGCGCAATATGCCGGGCTTTGCGGGTACATCAGGCGTGGGCGTGGGCATAGGGCTTCTTTCAAGCTTTGTGGGCATTGGCGGCGGCACGCTTTCCGTGCCGTTCATGTCCACGTGCAACGTTCCCCTGCACCATGCCGTAGGCACTTCGGCCGCCATCGGCTTTCCCATCGCCGTGGCGGGTACACTGGGCTATATTATCGGCGGATGGGGGCGTCCCGACCTGCCCTCGATGACTCTGGGCTTTGTAAACCTGTGGGCCTTGCTCGGCATTGCCTCGGCCAGTTTTCTTACAGCGCCCCTGGGCGTCAGGCTTTCGCATTCCCTGCCCGCGGACAAGCTCAAGCGCGGCTTTGCCTGCTTTCTGATCATCGTGGCCGCCAGGATGGCCTGGGGATTGCTGTAACCATAAATTACTGTCAGGATGGCGGTATGAAACTTTATTCCTACAATCACAAACTGGCCGAATCCGTCTGGTGGAACCTGCTCTGGCTGACTCTCGGCGGTCTGCTCATGACCATCTGCGTGCAAAGCGTGGCCGCCCCCCACGACTTTCTCGCCGGGGGCATCATGGGCGTGGCCCTGCTGACCAATTACTGGACAGGCACGCTTACCCCCCTTGTCTGGTATGCGCTGCTGTGCGCGCCGGTCTATATTTTCGGCTGGTTTTTTGTGGGGAAACGTTTTTTGCTTTATACAGCCTACGGAACCTTGTGTACCACGGTTTTCGGCTTTTTTATCGACTTTACCATCCCCGTGCAGAACGACCTTTATGCTGCCGTCGTAGGCGGCGTGCTGCACGGCGCGGCCTGCGGCGTGATGCTGCGCACCCTGGGCAGCGGCGGAGGCACTGACGTTATCGCCGTTGTGCTCAAAGACCGCTGGAATTTTTCCATCGGCCAGTTCAACGTCATTTTCAACGGCCTGCTTTTCCTGCTTGGCGCGTACCGCCTGCCGCTGGACCTTATCGTGGCGTCAATGATCATGATGTTCATCTCGTCCAGCGCGCTTGAGTATGTGCTGGGCATGTTCAACAGGCGCAAGCTGGTCATGGTCATCTCCGACCACGGCGAAGAAATCAGCGAGGCCATCCTGGTAACGGAACGCTTCGGGGCAACCATGCTGCGCGGCAAGGGGGCCTATTCCGGCTCGGACCGCGAAATCCTGCTCACCGTCACCACCAATATAGCCCTCAAGCGACTGGAAAACCTGGTGTACAGCATTGACCCCAATGCCCTCTTTATTGTTGAAAACACCTTCTATGTCTCCGGCGGGCAGTTTGCCCGGCGCGGACGCTAGAGCAGTTTACGAATGAAGTGAGTTCACCGCGCGGCAAGGATTTTCCTGAAAATCCTTGCCGCGAAATGCGAGCAGGCAGGCTTTTGCCTGCCGTAAGCGAGTATTTCAAATGGTAACTGCTCAAGGAACAAGTATGCACCCCAAGGGGCCTTCAGATTCCAACACGGGTTCGCAGGCGGCTGCCGCACAGAGCGAAAGCGGCAACGGAGCCGCCTGTGCGGCCCATACCGCTGAACCCGCCCTGGCTATCAGGGCCAGAAGCATCGTGACCCTGACG
>NZ_JBAIYW010000330.1:0-3899 GCF_036763055.1 Desulfovibrio sp. 1214_IL3152
CCCGATGCTGCCCCATCGACAGATCAGGCCACACAGGCCGAAGGCGAAAACGCGGCGTACAAACCCTCAGCCCGTGCGCCACGCCCGCAGGCCGCCATTTTGCGGGCAGTGGAGGGCATGGTGCGCCGGGGAGCGCCCTTCATCCAGAACTTCAACATTCTGGACATACCCATTGTGGTCAGCCCCGCCGCTGTGGACGTGACCATACGCGCCACCCTCGGCCCGACCCTGTCCGCCCTGTGCGAAGTGGTGCATATGTATGACTGCGACGTGCTGCTGCTCACGGGACAGCCCAGTTCCTGGAACGGAGTAATGGCCTCGGTTCTCGCCAAGCTGCCCGTGCCGCCGGACAGGATCATCCCCATGCGCAGCTATCACGCCGGGTCCTGGTATCCCTTTGCGGACGCGCAGGGCCGCATCACAGACCCCAAGACCACCGTGGTTGTCGGGGCTATCCTGTGCGCGCTGGCCGATGGTCATCTTGAAGGCTTTTCTTTTGATTCCGGCGCGCTGCGGCTCACATCCACAGCCCGGTACATCGGTGAAATGGACATCAACAGCCAGCTCAAAAAGCCCAAGGTCTGGTTTACCGTGGACGTGGGCAGCAATGAAGGCACCGAGCAGATCCGTCGTGTAGCCTTCAGCGGCCCGCTTTCCATCGGCTACCGGCAACTGGATGCGGAGCGCTGGCCCACCACGCGCTACCACCTGCTCACCTTTGCCAATGAGGACGCGCGAGCCAGAGCTTCCGGTCGCCTGCCCTATGAGGTGGAGGTGCGCCTGACCGTAGAAGATGTATGGGACGACGCCCCGCGCACCGATGACGAAAAAGACCGCAGTGAAGGCGAATTCAGCATTATCTCCATTGTGGACAGCCAGGGGCGCGGCGTAGACAGGCGCGACCTTGAAATACGCCTGCAAACGCTGAAACTGGATGAAGGCTACTGGCTGGACACCGGCATTGTGACCGATGCCGGTTAAGCGAGGCAATTAATTATGGTTATGCAGCAAGATATAAACCTGGCGCGGCAGTGCCGCCAACTGGCGGACACCGCCTCACAGGCCGGAACCTGGCTTCAGGACAATGCCGAACTTGTGGGCGGCGAAAAAAACGCCCTTCTCAAAGACATGCGCCACGCGGTCCGCTTTTTCGGCAAATGCGGACAGGCCGCCGAACGCAAAATGTGCGTGGGCGTGTTCGGCCCGAGCCAGTCCGGAAAATCGTACCTTATTTCGGCCCTTGCCAGCGATGCCGATGGTGCTCTGGCTGCTGATTTTTGCGGCGAAAGCTATGATTTTTTGAAAAAAATCAATCCGGAAGGCGGCAAGGAATCCACCGGATTGGTGACGCGCTTCACCACCACCCAGCCCGAAGGGCTTTCGCCGGCCTTTCCCATCCGTCTGCGCCTGCTTTCTGAAACGGATGTGGCCCGCGTTCTTGCCAACACCTATTATGCCGACTGCGACCATCAGGACGCTCCCGGAGCCGAGGCATTGGTCAAGGCGCTGGACGCCCTGGAGGCCGAGGCTCCTTCGGCCCCTGTTGCCGACGGGCTGAGCGTTGATGACGTGGAAGACCTGCGCGACTATGTAAACAAAAACTTCAGTTCGCGCCCGCGCATGCAGATGCTCCGCAACGGCTACTGGGCCCGTGCCGCCGCTCTGGCCCCCCGGCTGGACACCGCGGGCCGCGCCCGCCTCTTTGGTCTCATATGGGATGAGGTGGAAGAGTTTCAGTCCGTGTATCTGCAACTGTGCAACGCTCTGCGCGATCTCGGCGATGCGGCCGAGGTCAACTGCCCCCTTGAGGCCCTTATTCCGCGTGAGCAAAGCATCATTGATGTGGAGCGCCTGCGCGGACTCAGGCAGGGTGCGGATGACGTTCTGCCCATTCTTGCGCCCAACGGCCGCACGGTGGACCTGCCAAGGGCTGTGGTTACGGCGCTCACGGCCGAGATCACCATCTTCATGCGTGAAAAGCCCGATGATTTTTTTGACCACACCGACCTGCTGGACTTTCCCGGCTACCGCTCACGCTACAAGTTCACCAATCTGCGCGAAGCCCTTGCCAGCAAGGAAGACATGCTCAAGGAACTTTTCCTGCGCGGCAAGGTGGCCTATCTTTTTGAGCGCTACCGCGAAGAAAAAGAACTGACCAGCATGCTCCTGTGCATTGCGCCCGGCCCGCAGGAGGTGCACGACCTGCCCCACGCCGTGTACGAGTGGATATGCTCCACCCACGGCGAAAAACCTTCCAGCCGCGCGGGCAAAAATCCGGCCCTCTTTTTTGTGCTCACCAAGATGGACATGGAGTTTGAAAAAAAGAAAGGCTCCCCCTCTGTGGAAACGCGCTGGACAACCCGGCTGGAGTCTTCGCTGGTAAAATTCTTCGGGCAGGTGCATGACTGGCCGGAAAACTGGGACGGCATCCACCCGTTCAACAATGTTTTTCTTTTGCGCAACCCCAATTTCACCTGCGAAGCCATATTTGACTACGCGGGCGGGCGCGAAACCGGCATCCGTCAGGACCAGACCGCTTTTGTGGAAGAAGTGCGCCAGGCTTTTCTGCAGTCCCCGCTGGTGCAGCGCCATGTGGCAGGCCCGGAAAAGGTCTGGCAGGCTGCCATGACCCTCAACGACGGCGGCGTAAGCCTGTTGCGCGACAGCCTGCGCCCCCTGTGCAATCCCGAGCTGAAACGGGAGCAGATCAACGTTAGTCTTGATGAGAAAAAAGAGCAGCTTGTGGCGCGCCTTGCCCCGTTTTACCGCACGGATGACCGCGAAGAACTGCGCCGCCAGAAAGAGCAGCTTTCGCGCACTCTTGTCACATTGCTCGCCAAGGTTGCGGAAAAACAGCTTTTCGGCGACTTTTTGCGCCGCTTGCAGGTTCGCGATTACGACCTTTATGAACTGTGTCTCAACGCCCGGCAGATGCCCGAACAGGGCCAGTCCCCGGCAAGCGTCCAGGTGGTGGGAACCCGCGTTTCGGCTGACGATATCCTGGGTGACATTTTTGGCGACAGCACCGAAAGCACGCCCGTACCGGCGCCAAGCGAACAGGACCAGGCCAGGGACATGGCCGGGGTTTTCACCGCGCTTGTTATGGAGCACTGGATAAGCCGCCTGCGCGACCTGTCCGCCTCTGGCGAGGCCCGCAACGAGCTTGGCCTTCCGGCCCTGGAACTGGACCAGTTGTGCCATGAGATCATCCTGGCCGCCACACGCCACCGCCTGCGAGAAAACCTTGAAGAGCAGTTGCGCCGGGGCACGTCCTACAGCAACATAGCCCGCGAACGTCTGGTCTGGAAGCAGGTGAGTCTGGCTGCGGACGCCATCAACGCCTTTATTGACTGGCTTGGCTTTGACCCGCGCTTCAAGGACCAAAGCCAGCGCACCGTCCTTTTTGGCGGCAAGAGCGTCAGCCTGTTTGACCCGCCGCCGCCCATCACCGGCGAACCGCGCATAGGCGAACAGGAAGCGCCCTACGACCGCCTCTGGTATACTGACTGGCTGCGCGCCCTGGCCTACAGCATCACGGCCAATGTGGACTTTGACGGCCAGCAGACTCTGAACCCGGAACAAAACAACCGCCTGCGCGACATTTTGCAGGTTTTCAAGGGATAATCTATGCGAGCCAGCATTGCAGTGGATCCGGAACGCGGCCCCGGCTACGGCATTATTGAAATCGAGGGGGCGGGCGAAACCCTTTCTCCTTCATTCACCCTGCAAAGAGCTTCGGACGGCAAATGCCTTTCGTCCGGCGGCTGGCAGGAAAGCGAAACCGCTGTCAGCCCGCGGGCGTGGGACACAGACAACGGCAAGTTGCGCCTGCACGTGGGGCCTGAAGTCGTTGACGAGCTGGACAGCCTTGATGCCTACCGCATCGGCCTCCCCGGACA
>NZ_JBAIYW010000186.1:0-3885 GCF_036763055.1 Desulfovibrio sp. 1214_IL3152
CTCGGTTGCCTTGCGCAGGGCTTCGGGCACTTCCTGGGCCTTGCCCAGGCCAAAGCCCACGCCGCCCTTTCCGTCACCCACCACCACAAGAGCGCTGAAGCTGAACCGGCGACCGCCCTTGACCACCTTAGCCACGCGGTTGAGGGAAACGATCTTTTCGATTTCGCCCAACTCGTTCTGCTGTGTTTCGGTATTTTCCTGACGCATATTAGAACTCCAGGCCGCCTTCGCGGGCGCCATCGGCTACGGCTTTGACGCGACCGTGATAAAGATACCCGTTGCGATCGAATACCACCTTGTCGATATTCTTTTCCTTGGCCATGCGGGCAATTTCCATGCCCACCTTTTCAGCGCCGCCCTTGTTGCAGTGCAGCCCTGATTCGTTCTTGCCAAGCGCAAGGGTGGAGGTGGCAACCAGAGTGGCGCCGTCCAGATCGTTCACGATCTGGGCGTAGACATGCAGGTTGGACCTGTAAACGACCAGACGCGGGCGCTCGGCAGTGCCGCTGACCTTTTTGCTGATGCGAATCTTGCGGCGCTGCCGCGATTCATTCTTGCTGTACTTCATGACGCGCCCCCTACTTCTTGCCGCCGGATTTGCCGACCTTGCGGCGAATCGTTTCGGTAGCGTACTTGATACCCTTGCCCTTATAGGGTTCGGGCTTGCGGATGCGACGAATCCTGGCGGCCATTTCGCCCACCAGTTCCTTGTCAATACCGCTGATGGTCAGCACCTGGCCTTCCACCGTGGCCTTGAGACCTTCGGGCAGTTCCACCAGCACCGGATGGGAATAGCCCACCTGAAGCTCGATGATATTGCCTTTCACCGCCACGCGGTAACCAACGCCGATGACTTCCAGGGCCTTGGAAAAGCCCTTGGTGACGCCGTCGATGCAGTTGGAAAGCAGCGAGCGGCGCAGGCCGTGCTGGGCGCGGGTAACGCGGTCGTCTTCGATGCGGGTCAGCACAACATGGCCGTCGGCCTGTTCGTACTGGAGCAGGGAGCAGACAGGCGTGCTCAGCGAGCCTTTGGGGCCTTTCACTTCCACAACATCCGTTCCGATCTTGACTTCAACGCCATTGGGAACGGGAATGGGCAGTTTACCTATTCTGGACATGCTCGCACCGCCTACCAGATTTCACACAGAAGTTCGCCGCCCACCTTCTTTTCATGGGCGGTCATGCCGTCCAGCACGCCGCTGGACGTGGACAAAATGCATATGCCGAGGCCGTTCTGCACCCTGGGAATCTTGTGGGCGCCCACGTACACGCGACGGCCGGGCGTGCTGATGCGCTTGAGGCCGCTGATGACGGGCTTGCCCTTCAGATACTTGAGGGTAATGGTAATGTTGCTGTCGGCCACGGCCACGTCTTCGACGTAACCTTCCTGCTTGAGGATGGCGGCTAACGATTCCTTCATCTTCGAGCGCGGCACATTTACTTCCTTATGCAGGGCCAAATGTGCGTTGCGGATGCGGGTCAGCATATCCGCAATGGGATCTGTCAACATCGAGAAGCTCCTGAGAGTTTGGGTGCGGGGTTAACGGCCCAATGCCGCCACTTCCCGCGGCGCGCCAAAAACGCGCCATCCGGGCGCTTTCGCGCCCGGAAATTTACCAGCTCGACTTGCGCACGCCGGGCAGCTCGCCACGAAGGGCCATATTGCGGAAGCAGATACGGCAGAGGCCGAACTGACGCAGAAAAGCCCGGGGCCGGCCGCAGAGCGGGCAGCGATTGTAAGCGCGAGCGCTGAACTTGGGCTTGCGCTTGGCCTTTACTTCCAAAGAAGTACGGGACATAGCTTAACTCCTACTTGCGGAACGGCATGCCCAGCTGGTCAAGAAGGAACTTGCCTTCCTTGTCCGTGGCCGCCGTGGTGACAATGGTGATGTTCATGCCCTTGGGGTTTTCCACACGATCCGCCTCAAGTTCGGGGAAGATGGTGTGTTCCTTGATGCCCAGGGTGAAATTGCCGCGCCCATCGAAACCGCGGTCAGGAATACCGCGGAAGTCACGTACCCGGGGCAGGGCGAAGTTCATGAGCTTGTCAAGAAAATCCCACATGCGGTCCTTGCGCAGGGTGACGCGAGCGCCGATAGGCATGCCTTCGCGCAGCTTGAAAGCAGCGATGGATTTTTTGGCGCGTGTCACCACGGCCTTCTGACCGGCAATGGCCGAAAGTTCAGCCACGGCTTCTTCCATCAGCTTATTGTTCTGGCTGGCGGCGCCAAGGCCGATGTTCAGAGAGATCTTTTCAATCCCGGGCAGTTGCATAGACGAGGAGTAACTGAACTCCTTGTGCATTACCGGAACCACCTTCTCTCTATATATCTTTTCAAGGCGTGTCATCGTATCACCTTATTCCATGACTTCATTGCACTTTTTGCAGAAGCGCACTTTCTTTTCCTTGCCCTCGGACTCAATGGTCTTGTAGCCCACGCGGGTGGCCTTGCCACAAGCGGAGCAGACAACCATGACGTTGGACACGTGGATCGGCATTTCCTTTTCCACGATACCGCCGGGCTGCTGGGCATAGGGGTTGGGGCGCATGTGGCGCTTGACCATATTGGTCTTTTCCACCAGCACGCGATCCTTCTTGCGCAGGATCTTGAGCACCTTGCCGATTTTGCCCGCGTCTTTGCCGGCGATTACCATCACCTTGTCGTCCTTGCGGATACGATACATTTTCATGACGGTCTCCTACAGCACTTCCGGGGCCAGCGAAATAATTTTCATAAAGTTCATGGCGCGCAGCTCACGGGCCACGGGCCCGAAGATGCGGGTGCCGAGGGGTTCGCCCTGACTGGAGAGCAGCACCGCGGCGTTGCCGTCGAACTTGATGTAGCTGCCGTCCATGCGACGCACTTCTTTGGCGGTGCGCACGATAACAGCTTTCATAACGTCGCCCTTTTTCACTTTGCTATGTGGCATGGCTTCCTTTACAGAAACCACCACGATGTCGCCGACAGAGGCGTAACGGCGGTGTGAACCGCCCAGCACCTTGATGCAGGCAACCTTTTTGGCGCCGGAATTGTCGGCGACCTGAAGCGTGGATTCTACCTGAATCATGGCACTACCCTATACGGCTTTTTCAATGATGGAGACCAGATGCCAGCGCTTGTTGCGCGAAAGCGGACGGAACTCCACAATTTTGACCTTATCGCCCATACCGCATTCGTTCATGGGATCATGAGCCGTGAACTTCTTGCGGCGCCTCACATACTTTTTGAGCAGAGGGTGCTTGACCAGGGTCTCAACGCGCACGACAATGGTCTTGTCGTTCTTGTCGCTCACCACAATGCCGGTCAGCGTTCTGCCCTTACGATCTTCCAGAGCTTGCATTTTAGGCCCTCTGCTCCTTTTCGTTCAGTACAGTCTCGATGCGCGCCACCTGCTTCCGCATGGCTTTCAGCTCGGAAGTCTTTTCAAGCTGCGCAGCGGCATGCCTGAAACGGGCGGTCATCAGTTCCTGGCGCTGTTCGGCCAGCTTGCCGCGCAGTTCTTCAACGCTCATGGAGCGAAGGTCGGCGGCGGCGGGCCGGGCGCTTTTGTCGGTTTTTTTCTTGGCGGCCATTTAGATGCCCTCCCTCACCACGATGACGGTCTTCACGGGCAGCTTGTGTGCGGCGCGGGTGAGCGCTTCGCGTGCAAGGTCAAGGCTGACGCCCTTGATTTCATACAGCACGCGACCGGGTTTCACCGGGGCGCACCAGCCGACCGGCGCCCCCTTACCGGAACCCTGACGGGTTTCCAGGGGCTTGGCGGTCACGGGGCGGTCGGGGAACACGCGGATCCACACTTTACCGCCGCGTTTGATGTGGCGCATCATGGCGATACGCGCGGCTTCGATCTGCTGGCTGGTGAGCTGGCCGTGCTGAACGGCCT
>NZ_JBAIYW010000596.1:0-3870 GCF_036763055.1 Desulfovibrio sp. 1214_IL3152
TGAGGCCGAGCAAAAAAGCGCCTCCGGTACAGGTGAGGGGGCGTTTGCGCACCAGAGCATACGGGTCAAAGCCGGCGGCAGCTTCCCGCAGGCGACGCTTGGCCTCGTCTACTGTGGCGTTTTCTTGCGTGGAAGAGACAGCCATAACAAACCTCCGGCAACGCCCGCACAGGCCAGGGCCAGAATGCCCATAACCCACGCCGGATGCAGGATGACGATCAGCGCCTGATACAGGGCCGCGACCAGAAAGGCCACAGCCGCAGCCCCGAACAGCAGACCGAGGGCCAGCAGCACAGCCATGCGCACCGTAAGCAGCGCGTGATGCCGCAGCTGCCGACCCTCAGCCTCCAACAGGTCAAAGAAACGGATTACTATCTCGGTAAGGCCGTTCACGCCCGATACTACTTGCCGTGCCGGAAGAGAAGAGAAAGCGCATACCCCGCGCCAAAGGCCAGCAGCAGGCTGCCCAGGGGGTTCTGACGGATGCGTTCGCTGACATTCTCAACGCCGTCTCCACCGGCGGCCATGACTTTTTGCAGTTTTTCGGCCGCAAGCTTCTGATACTTCTCAACTTCATCTTCCAGCCGCGAACTTACAGAAGCCGCGTGGTAGGAAGCGTTTTTTTCGGCGGTCTTGGCAAGGGTTTCGATCTGCTTGCGCAGGGCCTGCACTTCTTCTCTCAGGGTATCCATATTTTCTTCGTTTTTCACGTTCATATGTCTCTCCTTTTCAAACCTCCGGCCTGCACAGAGGCCGGGGCATTTTCATATATCGGACCACACTCGCAACATATCCCAATCACGATATACGCGCAACAGCAGCCGCGCCCCAAGCCCTGGCGGCTGTGCGAACCGCGCGTATTTTTCCGGCCGGACCGCTTTACACAGCCGACTTTTCGGACAACAATCAGCGTGAGCAGGCAAAAAATCGAGGCGAGGTTTTCATGCAAGACAAAAGAAAGATGGCCGTTATCATTGTCATGTCCGCAATTGTTTTCATCATTACCCTGCTGGGGCAGATGATGCTCGGACAACGCACCCAGGACGAACAAAACCGCACTCCGGCAGCGCAGACCCAAACCGCGCCCACAGCCGCAACCCCGGCAAACACTGCTGACGCCCCTGCGCCGGCGCAAACCGAAGTCGCGCCCGGCCAGCCTGCGAAACTGCCTGCCGAACAGCCCGGTCTGGAAAAGGCTCCTGTGGAAAATGCACCGGCGGCCAGTGTCCCCGTGGAAACACCCCCTGCCCAAAGCCGGGAGCAGAAAAACCCGTCATAGAGCAGATTAGCTTTGAGAATGTACATTCTCAAAGTTTAAGACACGCTCGCTTCGATGCTTAACCGCGCAAGTAAATAGCCCTGCTGTCTTCGTGGCAGCCGTTGGCGAGCCTGCGAGCCTTATGAATGGCGACAGTGGTTGTGTGGAAACAAACCGCTCGTTACACATGGTGTCTGCAAGCGTAATTTCCCGCGTTACAACTCCTGAAGCATCCGTAACTTCCTTTGTCGTAACGGCTGAAGCTGCGCTTGCATCTTTGCGGCGGGCGACTGCTCACGCCTTCGCAGAACAGTTTCAAAGCCAAACTGCTCTAGACAGTGTCGTCACGAGATGAATTTCCTTGGTATATCAAGGAGAACGAGCCTTTTACGCAGGGAGTGTACTCTTATGGTACTCGACCGGAATAAAAGGCGAAGTTCGACACAGAGATACCGGGAAAGGCGCTCGTGACGACACTGTCTAAAGTGAAATCCGGCTGACGACCCCGTGAACTGAATGCAGCGGCAGCTTATAAAACTGCACAAAAGGCGGAGCAAGCTTTTTGATGACCGCATAGACCTTCCACACAATGGAGCGGGTGAATATGTCCTCAACCCCGTAAAATATGGCTCGCGGCTTGAGGCCCATCTGCTCCATCAGCCCGTCAATATCTATATACTCCATATAGCCGGCGGTAACGGTAAACACCTGTATTCCCGCCACTGGCGTATCCTCAAAATGGCATTCCAGACCTTGCGGCTCATACGTACGCGAAATGCTGAGCATGACGTTGCGTTCGTAAATGATGCCGTTGTCAAACATGGTTCTGCAAATATACGGCGATATGTTGTCCAGGCTGCGCAGAAAGAAGATGGCCGTCCCCTTGATGGTATGCCCCTGCTTTCTCTGCTTTGTAAATTTTTCCATAAAAACGTCTTGCGGCATGGGCTGCATGCGCTGATACACGGCCTTCTGCCCCTGCGTATAAATGAGGATGATCCCCAAGGGTATCATGGCAATGACCAGCGACCAGTAGCCCCCGTGCGGCAACTTGTAAAAGTTCGCCACCAGATAGATCACATCCAGAACGCAGATGGCCGCTGCCGTAGCGCACAGCCAGGGGCGCTTTTTCAGGTGGAATATCCAGGCCATAAGAATGCCCGTGATGGTCATGGTTCCGGTAACGGCCAGGCCGTAGGCCGCGGCGAGCCTGTGCGACTCCTTGAAGCCGATGATGACCAGCACCACGGCAATGAACAAGGCCCAGTTTACGGAGCCTATGTAAATCTGCGAGTGCATTTCCTTTGAGGTATAATCCACCTTGAAAAGAGGCATGATATGCGTAGCCATGCTCTGGTACATAATGGAAAAAATGCCGCTGATGAGGGATTGGGACGCAATAATGGTCGCCAGAAGGCTCAATATCAGGAACGGGGCATACAGCCACCGCGCCTGACTGTGAACCATCTCAAACAGCACGTTGTTCGCGCCGGGATTATGGACGAGAAAGGCCGTCTGCCCCATGTAGCACAGCAAAAGCGCGGTAAAAACCATGCCCCAGGCGGCCAGGATGGGCTTGCGCCCCATATGCCCCATGTCGGCATACAGGGCTTCGCCGCCGGTGGCGCACAGGATGACCTCTGAGAGCACAAAGAAGCCCGCCAGACCGTTACGCAGCATGAAATCAATGCCGTACCAAGGATTAACGGCCTTGAGCACCGCTGGAAACTGGCTGAGCGCCGCCAGGCCGGAACAGGCCAGAACCCCGAACCACACGGCCATGACCGGGCCAAAAAAGGCCGAGAGCCTGCTGCTGCCGTTTTTCTGAATGGAAAAAAGAAATACGGCCACAAGCAGGGCCAGGGCCACCAGCGCGCCTTGCGGAACATCTTCAAGGCCGGGCAGCAGCACCAGCCCTTCCACTGCCGAAAGGATGGTGATGGCCGGCGTAATGACGCCATCGCCCACAAGCAGTGAAACTCCGATAAACGCCAGCACCGAGGCCACGCCTATTTTCTTTCCGGACTGCAGCATGGGCCGCAGGATGGAAAGAAGCACAATGGTTCCGCCCTCTCCGGCCTTGCTCAGGCTCATCGCCAACCAGGCATACTCAACTGTTACAAGCAACAGCAGCGTCCATATGATCAGTGAAAGAATGCCGATAAAGTTGGCTTCGGTTCTTTCCGTCATCATAAAAATGACTGCCAGGGTGTATATGGGACT
Source organism: Desulfovibrio sp. 1214_IL3152 (assembly GCF_036763055.1). Taxonomy (NCBI): domain Bacteria; kingdom Pseudomonadati; phylum Thermodesulfobacteriota; class Desulfovibrionia; order Desulfovibrionales; family Desulfovibrionaceae; genus Desulfovibrio; species Desulfovibrio sp. 1214_IL3152. Next base: position 3,482 of record NZ_JBAIYW010000596.1, read on the forward strand.
TGTGCCGATGTCGCCAAAAACAAGGCCCAGGGATTTTATGACACTGGCAGGGGATACTTTTTGCGAATCCATATGTCTCCAAGGGAAACCGTTTCGGACGGACCCGTTCCGACAGGGTTGCGAAACGGCAGGGAGCAAGAAAATACGTTGAAAAACCGGGGCGGCCGCGTGACGAAAAAGCCTTTGCAGAAGCGGCAAAACCGGCGGTGCGGCGAGAGAATATCCGGAAGCCGTTTCGAGCAAAACGGACACTATAGCAGAGAAAGCCCTCTGGCAATGCCCCACCCGACAGCCCCGTAAAGCGGCCTCACAGGGCAGCCGCGGGCAGCATTGCAGGGGTTGCGCGCTAATGCCACAGGGCCGGATGCACGCTTGCAGGGGCAAGCCTT
>NZ_JBAIYW010000181.1:0-3858 GCF_036763055.1 Desulfovibrio sp. 1214_IL3152
TGACTTCCAGCACAATCTGGCAGGCCTCGCGCCGCTCGCTCCGGATTTGCCTGCCGCTGCCGTGAAGCGCCGGGCATTTGGCAGGGTGAAAATACCAGGCTTTGGCCCGCTCCGCCGCCAGCGAGAGGATGCGCGGAAAGCCGCCTTTTCCTTTGGGTATGGAAATGGCGGCGTTCAGGCGCGGGTGGTGTGGGTCATGCCCGCAGCGATTGCCGGAGGGCAGCGGCATGAATAATCAGATCTCTTCCAGCGATTCCAGAAAACTGTCCAGAGCATGCCGGTCATAGAGAATTCGCCCGCCAATGCGGGTGAAAGGAATATTCGGTTTTTTCGTCAGCCGCGCCTTGTTCAAGAAATCCGTTGAAACACGCAGGTATTGTGCAGCTTCCTCCACACGCATCCAGCGTAAAGGAATATTTGCCAGATTTTCCTTCTTTTCTTTTTGAGCTGCCATTGTACCGTCCTCCATGCTGTAGCAAGACTTTTCCTGCCTTTGTATGGAGTGAGCCTATCACGGGTTTTTCGGGGATTTCCTTGGCTTGGTCGTTTCGCAACCTTCAGCAACTTCCTGCAACGTACAGCAACCAAAAATTTGCGGAAATTTTCCTTGACGGATTTTTTAAAAAAGGAATTTCCTTGTACTTAGCGTATTGTGTCGCAATAAACTTGTAAAATCTACCATGAAGTGGTAGATTTTACACCATGAATAAGCGCACAATACATACACAGTTGATAGAAGCCTTGGCCGACACTCCGGTTGTCTTTCTGCGCGGCGCTCGCCAAACCGGTAAAACCACACTGGTAAAGCAACTGGCCGAAGAGCCTTCTGATTCGGAAAACAGTCGCCAGTATGTCAGCCTCGATTCAGCGACTGCTCTGGCCGGAGCGCTGGAAGACCCCACGGGCTTTTTACAGGGGCTGAAAAAGCCGGTAATCATCGATGAAGCGCAACGCGCCTCAACCCTGATGCTGGCCATCAAAGAAGACGTGGATCGCGAGCGGCATGCCGGACGTTATCTGCTGACCGGTTCGGCCAACATCCTGACCCTGCCGGGCATAGCGGATTCCCTGGCGGGCCGGATGGAAGTGCTGACTCTGTATCCGCTTTCTCAAGGTGAAATTGCCGGAACGCGGGAAGACTTTATCCAGGCACTGTTTCAGAAAGATTTTTCTGTCACGAACACGGGCAAAGATTCCTTGTCAAAGGAGGCGCTTCTGGAAGCCATGACGCTGGGTGGCTATCCTGAAGTGCTGTCACGGAGCAATACCAAACGCCGCGCCGCCTGGTTTGATTCGTACATCACCACGCTGGTGGAACGGGACATCCGCGACATCGCCAACATCCAGGACATCAGCGGCTTGATCCGACTGCTGCGTCTGTTGGGCGCTCGTTCCGGAACACTGCACAACCAGGCGGAGCTTTCCCGTAGCGTGGGTATGTCCGTCAGCACCCTCAGCCGTTACATTCCGTTGCTGGAAGCGTTGTTCCTGATCTGGTTCCTTCCCGCCTGGTCGAGCAACCTGAGCAAACGCCTGGTCAAATCGTCCAAGCTGCATGTTTGTGATTCAGGCCTGGCCTGTCATCTGTGCGGCGCGGATGCGGAACGTCTGGCCGACGATTCAATCATGGCCGGGCGGCTGCTGGAATCTTTTGTGGCCGGGGAATTGCTGAAGCAAAGCAGTTGGACGGAACACCCGGTGACGCTCTATCATTATCGCTCGCAAAGCGGTGAGGAAGTGGACGTGGTTCTGGAAGACCGGGCCGGGCGCGTGGTTGCCGTGGAAGTGAAGCTCTCCGCCAGCGTATCGTCACACGATATCAAAGGCCTTGCCGCACTGCGCGACGCGCTGGGCGATCATTTTGTCCGGGGCGTGATTGTGTATACCGGGCAGGAGGTCATCCCCATGGGTGACAGAATTTTCGCGGTGCCAGTGGGGGTGCTGTTTACTGGAACGGTATGATCATTATACCCGTACACAATCGTTCGGAAATTGAGGCTTGCGCCGATATCTGGCTGCAAGCCTCTCTTGCCGCGCACGACTTTGTATCCGCTGATTTCTGGCATGAAAACCATGCGGCCATGAAGGAGCAGTATCTGCCCGGTTCCGATTGCTATCTGGCCAAAGAGGAAGAAGCTTTTCTGGGTTTTGCGGCTGTATACCAGGGAGCACTGGCGGCTCTGTTTGTCCGGCCTGTATCCTGGAGCAAGGGCGGCGGCTCCGAACTGTTGCGGCATGTGCAGGATTTGTACGCGGAATTGACGCTGACGGTTTACAGCAGGAACAGCCGGGCCGTGAACTTTTATCTGCGCCACGGTTTTGCGGTGAGCAAGGAGCAGGCCTGCCAACATACGGGTGAGCCGGAACTTTTGATGCTCTGGAAAGGAACGGGAAGCTGAATGGTCACCCGGTAGCACATCCAATTCCACCCATTTTGAGATAGCTTGATTAAATCAAAGGAAACCATGAACAGAATCAACGTAATATGCCTTGGGGTGCGTGACATTGTGAAAGCGCGTGCCTTCTACCGCGACGGCCTGGGCTTTACCACACCGAACAATGAAGAAAAGCCGGATGTGGTCTTTTTCAGCAATGGCGGCACCAAGCTCGAACTGTACCCTCTGGCGGAGTTGGCCAAAGACATCAACGAAACCAATCCCCCGGCACTTGGCACCGGATTCGGCGGCATAACGCTTGCCTTCAATGCCAAAACCAAAGAGGAAGTGGATGCCATCTTCGCCAAGGTGGAGAGCCTGGGCGGCACAATCGCCAAACGTCCGGAAACGGCCTTTTGGGGAGGGTACAGCGGATATATCCAGGATCTGGACGGCTATTATTGGGAAATTGCCTACTGGGACGGCTGGCGGTTTGATGCGAACGACATGCTGATTATTGATGAACACCTTATGGACGAATAAAAATAGCCTTAGCTGTCATCGAAAAAGAAATTTTTGCACTGGCTTCGTGAGATACGGGAATTTTGCCACCGGCAGTGGCGAAGTTACGCTACTTTGGCAAGATATAGAGCATTTCCGACATTATACCCGACACTGTCGGTAAAGCTTCACCTCCTGCAAGGCCAGCCTGAACTTGGGGCTTCATGTCACCTGACAGTGCTCGAAGTTTCACTAGCGTGTGTATTTCTCCGGTAGTTTTCGCGGTAGTTTTTGTGGTAGTTTTCGTGGTAGTCGGCAGCAGCAGTGCATCAGCACTCGCAACTCTAAACCCATCGAATTCGATGGGTTTGCAGCAGCGTTCATGTTGGTTTTCGTGCTAGTTTTTGTGCTGGTTTTTGTGCAGATGTCCGTTAGTAATTTTGCAGCGGCCTGCTGCAAAATTGAGCAAAGCAACAGGTGTCCCCAGCCGCACTATCCAATACCGTCCAGCAACACCTTTCCCAACATATTGTCTTTACAGATATTTTTCCGGATATTGACTTTTTTCATTTTGGCAAATAGTATTATATCTTCGATATTTGGGACGTACCTGTCCATCCCCTTGGGGACGCCAATGAAAACAACGGGTTATATCGAAAGATGTAACCCTTTTTTCATGCGGAAACGGTTACAGAAACGGTTTGAAAAAACTGAAGTTTCTGTGTAACGCGCCCCGTACATTTTGGCAAAACGCCGCTTAGTTTTGACCTTGTCAGCAGGCAGAAGCCCGTGCCAAAAATGGCACGGGCAGATTTAAAAAAGAGAAGAAGGTTGGGCGGGGATTTTCCCCGCCCATTTTTTGTAACTAGAAAACCCCCCGCTAGGCGGGGGGTTCTAAAAAGCTTATAGCTTTGCCCAAGTGAGTAAAACTCCTTTTGATTTGTTAAAAAATCTCGCGGTCTGGCAACTGCGAGTCAACAAA
>NZ_JBAIYW010000267.1:0-3837 GCF_036763055.1 Desulfovibrio sp. 1214_IL3152
GAACTGCGTGTGGGCGCGCGCCTCTGCGCCGGCGGGCAGAACTTCAGCATCACGGTGGCCGATACTGGGCCGGGCATTGCCAGGGACATTCAGGCGGCCATTTTTACGCCCTATTTTACCACCAAGCCCTCAGGCACGGGCCTTGGCCTTGCCATTGTGCATCAGATTGTGGAAGGGCATGGCGGCAATGTCAGCGTGACCTCCCAGCCTGGCCGGGGTACGGAATTCACTCTTGAACTGCCCGTGCGTGGCAGGGATGACGCCCCGCTGGGCGGATAAAAGTGTCAGGGAAGCCTTTACTCCGCGCTTCCCGCGGCTCCTGCGCGGGCAGGAGCCCAAAAAACGTGAATAGGGGGAATTCACTTCCCCCGTTACATGCGCGTTTTTTGTGCCTTTCCCCAAAATGGCTTCCATTTTTTGGCATCGAGCTGAGTAAATCGAAGATTTAATCAGCGGATACTCAGACAAAAATAACGGAATATTCAAGCTGCCGAGGAAGATGAAATGACTGTAAAATCGGCCGTAAAGCTGCTGGTGGTGGACGACGACCGCAATCATCGCGAAATGTTGCGCGCCCTGCTGGAAGAGTGGGGTTACGCCCCTGTTACCGTGGATAATGGCGAAGAAGCCGTGGCCCTGTGCCAGGAAAGCCCTTTTGACCTCATCCTTATGGACGTTCGCATGGGCGGCATGAGCGGCATTGAGGCCACCCGCGCCATCAAGGGATATAATCCGGCCATTCCCGTGCTGATCATGACGGCCTATTCCGATGTGGCGAACGCCGTGGAGGCCCTCAAGGCCGGGGCGTACGACTATCTTACCAAGCCTCTGGCTTTTGACGCTCTCAAGCTGGCCCTGGAACGCGCTCTCGACCATGCCAGCCTGCGGGACGAAGTGCTTGCCCTGCGTCACGAACTGGCGGCCAATGTGGACTCGCGCGATGTCATCGGCCAAAGCCCGGCCATGCGCCAGATGCTGGGCCTGGTTTCAGCCATTGCGCCTTCCGAGGCCACGGTGCTCATTACGGGCGAATCCGGTACGGGCAAGGAGGTTATTGCCAAGCTCATCCACGCCAACAGCGGCAGAAGCAAGGGGCCTTATGTGGCCGTCAACTGCGCCGCCCTGACGGAAACCCTGCTGGAATCAGAACTGTTCGGTCATGAAAAAGGCGCGTTCACCGGTGCGGAAAAACGCCGTGAAGGCCGGTTTCTGGCGGCCAACAAAGGCACGATCTTTCTGGACGAGATCGGTGAAATTCCGCTGTCCATGCAGGTCAAACTGCTGCGGGTGATTCAGGAACGCGAACTGCAGCGTGTGGGCGGCGACCAGAACCTCAAGGTGGACGTGCGCATTCTGGCGGCCACCAACAAGGATCTGGCCCAGGAGGTGGACGAGGGACGTTTTCGTCAGGACCTTTATTACCGTCTCAATGTGGTGGCCTTGCAATTGCCGCCCCTGCGTGACCGACAGGAGGACATTCCCCTGCTCGCCATGCATTTCATGAAGCTTTTTGCCGAGCGCAACGGCAAGACGGTCAAGGGTTTTACCCCTGCCGCTATGGACAGGCTGCTCAAGCATGCCTGGCCCGGCAACGTGCGTGAACTGGAAAACGCCGTGGAACGGGCTGTGGTGCTGCTGGTGGGCGAATATATCAGCGAACGCGAGCTGCCGCCCACCATTGTGGATGTGGAGGAGGACAACACACGTCCGGCGCGGCTGGATTTTGCCAACATGACGCTGGAGGAAATCGAGCGTCTGGCCGTGCAGGACACGCTTGAACAGGTGGGCGGCAATAAAAGCGAGGCCGCGCGACGCCTTGGCATCAACCGCAAAACGCTTTTATCGAAACTTGGGGATGGCAGGTAGCGGCAGGCCCGTCGTGGCTGAGCCTTGATAAAGGACTGGTATATGTTTAGAAAAATGTACGATGTGTTTTACAGGCGCTGTGTCAGGGCTACGCTTTTTTCTCTGGCGGGATTCCGTGCCGCCCTGACCAAGGAGGAGGCTTTTCGCCTGGAGCTGGCCGGGCTGGCCGGGCTTGTTCTAATCATGTTTGCAGTGCCCTGGCCGCTGTGGAAAAAGTTTTTTCTGACAGGCTCATATCTTTTGATTCTTATCGTCGAGCTGCTCAACTCCGCCATAGAGGACGTGTGCGATCTTGTAAGCCCCGGTTATTCAGAACTGATAAAAAACGCCAAAGATAAGGGATCTATGGCGGTTTTATTGGCCCTGTTCTGTAATGTACTGCTGCTTATCGCCCTGATTCTGCTGTAGCCGGTACTTGTTGCGCACCGAGCTGGGAGAAATTTTTTTTCAGATAGTAGTATATCTTGCTTCTGTTCAGGAGCGGAGCGTCTTCATGCGCAAAGGGGTGTGACTGCCCGGTAATGAAGAACAGAAAGGGAATATAGCCCGAAGCCTCACTGGTGTACGACCTGTGATCCCCCCAGATGGCTACCGTGGTTCCCGCAGGCAGTTGTTCGATATAGGCGGCCAGTGCGGTATCAGTGTGACGGCACAGCGAATAATAGGTGTTGCGTGGTTCGTCCGGAAACTTCAGGGAATTGCAGACCATTTCGGGCTGATCCATGACGTGCATGTCCAGCGTGATGATAAAATGCAAAAAAGGGCCGGCTGCAGGAATTTTTTGGGCCGCAAAGGCAAGCAGATCCGTGTCGGAGGCAATACCGTCCGTCCAGATGGGAATCGCAGGTACACCTTCGGCCTGCATTTTTTCCAGCCCGTAAACATGCTGCACTCCTTGGCGCTGGTAGGCAACCTCCTGATTCATGTAGTTGCCGGGCACGCCATGAAAGGAATAGCTGGGGGAAATTTTTTGAGTCAGAAAGCGCAAAAATGATTCAGAATAATCCTGTTCATACTCATAGTGCAAAATGCTGTGTGATGCGATGCGGCCATTGAATATTTCGTAGTCCGAGTTGGCTGATGCCATTTTTTTGGTTCCGTCCAGACGCAGCAGTATCGCATGCTTCAGCAGGCCATGCAGAAAGGGCATAACGTATTCCCCCTGTGCCTTTTCTGTAACCATCTCGTAATCCAATGCTTCCACTTGAATAAGCGCGATTTTGTCTGTGCAGGAAAGCGAGGGCAGACTTTCAATGCCCTCCGGCGATTCCAGGGGCTGCGTGTGGTTTTTCATGCGCCAGGGGTAACCGGTAGCCAGCTCCAGCGCATATGTGGCCAGATAGCCGCGTGTGTGCAGCGAACGGCGTTCCGGAGGTGTCGGGCTGATCTTTTCGTTTGCCATGTTCTCGGGCCAGAATTCCTTGAGCGACTGCACTGCGAAGCTGCTGCCCATGGCTATGGCAAAGGCTGCGAGAGCGCATATGCCGACCTGTTTTCGATAGGGCAATATTGTAACTCTGAATAAAAAAAATATTTGCGCAAAAGCGCAGATAATGAAGAATAACGATTTTGTAACCGGCACATGAGAAAGTACCGATAAGCCTAGATGGCTTGCGTAGCGTGTTCCATGTATTATGGTAGAAAGGTTTAACGGAACCTTGAGTGTGTCTGACACTGCAACGCACACAATGCCAAACACACATTGAAAAATAATAAATAATATGCATATTCTGCGGCTTGCCAAGACAAGCAGGCACAACGACGCCGCGATATTGATGCCTGCTATGGGGAACGTAGGGCGAATGCTCCACCATTGACACACAGAGCTGGACAGGGATGTTACCACATTGCTGTCCGGCTAAGGGGTAACAAAAAAGTCCAAAATCTCAGCAGTATGTGGTATAAGAAGTTACCACAACAACTTGCCACACAAGGAGATTTTGGACTTGAGCCATCATACTACACTCTTCT
>NZ_JBAIYW010000314.1:0-3817 GCF_036763055.1 Desulfovibrio sp. 1214_IL3152
AGGGCCGCCCTGTGAGGCCGGGGCTGTGCCGGCGCGGAGATCTGCCTGCAATCGGATCCCGCGCTGTATGCGCATGCCTCGCGGGGCGGGAAAACGGCCTTGCAGGCTGTCAGCATGGTTGAAAAGGCGTAAAAAACGCCGTGTTGCTTTATTCCGCAAGGTAGCTTTCAAAGAGCACGTCATCAATGTGACCTGATGAAAGATAGTCATTAAGAATGCTCGTCAGATCCCGCTTGATGTTGACAGCATTGTCGGGGTTAAGCAAGTAGTCGTCACTCTTGCCGCTCAGGTAAAAGAACAGGGCGTCACGCAGGGAGATCATTTTATGATCCATCTCGCCGCTGACGCTGGCGCGTTTGCTGATTGTCGAGAACTTGCACACCAGAAAACGGGTCACGCCGTTTACCTGGCGGGGAACCACAAAGGGAGCCATTTCTTTTATATAGTCTGTTGGCGGCACATCGGCAGGCTGCGACGGAACCACAATGACTTCGGGCTTGATTTCGAGGGGAGGCGGTGGCGGCGTGCGCAGAAAAAACCACCATGCGGCTGCGCCAAGCAACAGCAAAAGCACAGCGGCCCCGGCACCGATAATAAGGAGTTTTTGCTTTTTTCCCGCTTTGGGATCAGGAGGAACCTCGGCAGGAAGCTTTTTGTCGCCCTGTACGGCCGGGCTGGCGGCTTCCTGCTCTTCCTTCAGAAAAGGGGCGTCGTCAAGATCCAGTTCCACCTTGCGCACGGCCGGATCAGGCCCCGGTGAAATCTGCATTTCGTCCCTGGCGGGAGCATCTTTGACGTCAGTCTTGTTTGCCACAAGATTCTCCTGGCCGCCGCGTTGGGGCCTGTCGCCCGCAGGAACGCCCCTGCACCGGATCAGCCGAAGATTTTGTCGATCTTCTGTTTCATGGTGTCGGCAGTGAACGGCTTGACGATGTAGTTGGAAACCTTGGCCTGCACGGCTTCGATGATGTTTTCCTGCTGGGCTTCGGCCGTGACCATAAGAAAGGGAATGTGCGCGAACTGTTCGCTGGCGCGTACTTTACGCAGAAGGTCAATGCCCGTCATGTTGGGCATATTCCAGTCAGAAACAATAAAGTCTATTTTTTCGCGGTTGAGCACTTCCCATGCGGTGGTGCCGTCATCGGCCTCCACCACGTTCTGAAAGCCGATCTGGCGCAGAATGTTGCGCACAATGCGACGCATGGTGGAAAAGTCGTCAACCACAAGAACACGCATGTTGGGATTATAAGGCATGTTGAAAGCTCCTTAACGCCTGCGGGGGCGCCGTAGCGGGGCTTGCCGCGATGTTCGCGTCTGCCCGTTGCATCGTTATATGTCAGCGTCCTCACCATACAGGCTGACGAATTCTTTGCGCAGACGGCTCAGGGCCTGTGAATGCAACTGTGAAACGCGGCCTTCAGTGATGCCCATGACTTCAGCAGTTTCACGCATATTCAACTCATCAGTATAGTAGAGCGACAGTACCAGCTTTTCCCTTGGCGTCAAGCGGCCTATAAGCGGGGCAACTCTTTCCACCAGTTCACGAAAGGCTGTTTTGCGGTAAGGTTCTCCATCGGGTTCCTGAGCGTCGCCCGAAATGGTGTCTTGTATGGCATCCAGTGAAAGCCAGAGCTGGTTTTGCAGTGCTTCAAGCCCCTGGCGCACGTCCCGCAGGGGAAGGCCGGTAATGCCCTGAAGTTCTTCTTCCGTGGCCTGGCGGCCATGCTCGTGCTCCACCTTGCGCATGGCTTCGTCGAGAGTGCGCACACGCTGGCGCAGGGAACGGGGAAACCAATCCAGTCTGCGCAATTCGTCCAGCATGGCGCCGCGGATGCGGCTTTCAGCGTAGGTTTCAAAGCGTATGCCCAACTGCGGGCGAAACTTGCCCAGGGCCTCCATAAGGCCGAGCGTTCCGGAGCTGATGAGTTCACCAAGCTCCACGCTGCGCGGCAGTTTGGCCTTGAGCCGCAGGGCCAGAAAGCGGATTTTGGGGCCATAATGGCGCACCACGGCTTCCTGTTCTGCCGGAGAAAAATTTTCCCAGGCGGTTGCCCCGGTTTCGAGCGCTTCCCAGGGGCCGGGGGCCTGCGCTTGAGCTGTTCCGGTTTTCATGTTGCTATCCTTCCGGTTTTGCCTCTCTCACCCCGTGGCATGCTGGATGCCGGTTTTGCGCCGCTGCCCCTGCCCGCCAGGCTGTGCAGGACGCGTTATTCCACGTCAGGGTTGATGTCTGGACGGTGCTGACGCCCGTCTGCCGGGGCCGAAATGCCTCTGCTGAAGCAAAGCGCTCTTGAAACGTTCCAGAGCAATTTCACTTTGAAATTGCTCTGGCGGCTGCGTGAGCAGTCGCCCGCCGCAAAGATGCAAGCGCAATTTACTTGCGCGGTTAAGCAGCGAAGCGAGCGTGTCTTAAACTTTGAGAATGTACATTCTCAAAGTTAATCTACTCTAGCGGAAAAGCAGTTTTTTCCAGAAAAATTTGATGTTGCCGTCAAGGTTTTCAGGCACATCCCACTGCGTGATGCCTTGCGCCAGATCCATGACAGCACGTGACGCCGGGCTTTGCGGTTCGCTGACGCAGAAGGGCAACTGCTGCACCACGGCCTTGCGCACACCCGTATCGCGCGGGATGACGCTCACAAGTTCCAGCGAAACTCCGCTCAAAAAATGGTCGCAGGCTTGGGCCAGCCGCACAAACATTTCCTTGGCGGTCTTCTGGTCGGGGGCCATGTTGACGCATACCCTGAAGCGCTCCACACCGTGATTGGTCTTGAGAACCTTGATAAGGGCGTAGGCGTCCGTAAGGGAGGTCGGCTCCGGGGTGAGCACCACGAGGCGTTCCTGGGCGGCCATGTTGAAATACAGGACGTTGTCGCTGATGCCTGCGCCGGTATCTACAATGAGGTAGTCAAGGTCGTCTTCCAGTTCGTCCACGGCGTCAAGCAATTCCAGCTTCTGACCTGTGGAAAGGGTGAGCATTTCGCTCATGCCCGAAGAGGCCGGCAGGATGGAAAAGCCGTAGGGCGTGGGGAAAAGAATGTCGCTAACGCTGGCGCCCTCGTGGAAGAGGTGAAAAATGTTTTTCTGCGGCGTGAGGCCAAGCACCACGTCCACGTTGGCAAGCCCCAGGTCCGCATCAATGAGCACCACCTGTTTGCCAAGCTGCGCAAGGCAGATGGCGAGGTTGACCGAGATATTGGTCTTGCCTACCCCGCCCTTGCCGGAAGTGACGGAAAATACCAGGGGGAATGTGCCGCTCATCTGTGTGCTCCGCGTAGTTTAGGCCGTGCTTAAGCCGCCTGGCCGGGGATTTGCCTTTTAAAAATCAGTCGCCACACCAGCGGCTCCGTGGCCGGGGCAAGGCTTTCCTTGAGTTCCGCGCCATAAGACAGTGCCGATATGGGCAAACCGGCTGCGCACGCCACGTTGACTATAGTACCAAAGCTCACGGCTTCGTCCAGCTTTGTCCACACCAGGGACCCCGGGCCGTCGCACTTGTAGCGGTGCAGGAATGCCTGAATCTGCACGGCATCGCAATAGGGCGAAAGCGTCAGATGCGTGGCGGCGTCCACTTGCGCCAGGCCCATTTCTTCGCGCCACCGGGCAAGGCTTGTGGTGCGGTCAAGGCCGGGAACGTCAATGAACACGGCGTCGGCGTCGGCGGTGGCCTTCAGCGCTTCCTGCATGGCTGCCTTGTCCGGGGCTTCAACGTAGCTGAAATTTGAAAGTTCTGCCCAGTGCCGCAGTACCAGGCGGCCGTTGCCGCGCAGGCAGTCGGCATTGATGAAGGCTATGCGCGCTTCAGGCTCGGCCTTGC
>NZ_JBAIYW010000034.1:0-3809 GCF_036763055.1 Desulfovibrio sp. 1214_IL3152
TCTCCGGTGGTCGCGTCTGGGTGCAGCTTGCGGACGGCGCGCAGCCCGCCATTGACGGCGCGGTTTACGTACACACCGACGCCGCCAACGCTGGAAAGTTTGCCACGGCTTCAGGTGCCAGCACCGTCGCCATCACCACCATGAAATTCAAAAGCGCGGCCGCCGACGGGATTGCCCTCGTCGAGCTGATGTAAGGAGGACCACAACCATGTCCAGATACGGAAACGGGCCGAGCTACGGCTCCCAGGGCAACGTGCAGGCTGCCGACATCGCTTTTTCCATCCACACTCAGGTGGATTCCAGCTTCTACGACGTCGAATACCCGGATTATGAGTGGTACGGTATCCTCGACGAAACGCAGGTCATGCAAGACATCAACGCCGGGGCCACCAGCTACGCCTACATCACCCGCGACAAGCACGGCGCCGCTGCCTTCATCGGCAACGGCCCTAACGACAACATTCCCAAGGTCGGCCAGAGCGCCGGGGCCGTGCAGGTTCCCGTCGCGTATGCCGCTGTCGGCGCGGTCATCACCAACGAGGACGCTCGGCAATACGATTTCGGCTTCAACGGAAACCTGGCCCAGGACCTGGGCGAAGCCATGCGCAAGGCGGCGGACAACCTCACCGAAACCTCGGTCATCTTCGGGAACAAATCCATCGGCTTTCAGCCTTGGATTAACTACCCGGGCGTGACTTCCGTCATGGTGGGCGCGGGCGCGGGCGGGGATACCGAATGGAGCACCAAGACCGGCATCGAGATGGTGCGCGACGTCAACGCGGTGCTCAACGCCATGTGGGTGAACAGCCGCACCATCATGAAGCCGCTCACGGTGTTCATCCCCCTCACGCAGTACACCCTGCTCAACGAGACCCCCATCGTCATCGGCAACACCGGAACGGCCATGACTGCGATGGAATATCTCAAAAAGAACAACATCATGACGCAGCTCACAGGCAAAGAACTGGACATCCGTCCTTCCCGCTATCTCGCGGGCGCGGGCGCGGGTGATACAGACCGCCTGGTGGCTATGGATCGCCGCCGGGAAAATCAGTGCATGCCGTTCCCTTTGCCGTATCTGCTCTCGCAGCCCATCCCGGCCCCCTTGGCCGCTGAACTGTACGCGGAAATGAAAATCGGCTCGTTCCATGTGCGCCAGCAGGGTTCCATGATGTACGCCGACGGCATTTAAGGAGGGCACAAACATGATTTTGACCAACTGCACCAATACCCAACGCGGCATTACCCTGAAAGACGGCATCAAGTTTCTTGAGCCTCGGGAAATCTGGACCGTACCATCTGCGAAAGAGGACGAAATCCGGGCCATGTTCAAAAGCCGCACCTTTCAGCGCTTTGTGGACAACGACATCTTCCGCTTGAGCGAAATCCGCGACGGCGAAGAAGGCACCGAGGTCAAGACCCCGGAACCGCCCGCCGACCTGAAGACGGCCGCGCCCGTCGATGGTCTGCAAACTCCGGTCGGAACCGCCACCGGGAAGCTGGCCAGCGCTCCAACTGTTGTTGAGCATCAGAGCGGTGGGCCGATAGCTGAAGGCTCCGAGGTCAAGACCCCGGAACCGCCCGCGACCAGGGCGAGGGGCACCAGGGCCGCTACCACGGCAGCTGCGAAGGCGTAAGGACATAAGGCCATGGCCTACATCTATGACACGTTCATAGCGGATTACCCGGAGTTTGCCGATGTGCCGCCCGCAGCGGTAAACCGGCAGCTCCGGCAATCCGTGCTCATGCTGAATCCCGGCGCCTGGGGCAAGTGGTACGAGATGGCGCAGGGACTCTGGTGCGCTCACTATTTGGCGCTTGAATACAACATCGCCGGAAAATGCGCGGAACTCGGCATGCGCAGCCCCTACGACGTGGGCACGGTGAATAACCAGGCGGCGAGCACGAGCTCCGTGTCCATCGGCACGACGACCTCGGCCATGCTCACGGGCGACGACCCCATTCTCGCGGACTTCGGGCGCACGACCTACGGTATGAAGTATCTGAACCTGCTCTACACGGTGATTCCGGCTGGCGGTATCGTCTACTCGCCGGATACCAGTGCAACTTTGGAGCGATAACCATGTTTTCTGCTAAAACCACACAGAGAAGCCCCGGTTGGCTTGAGAAGCTTAAGCTGCGCTACAAGCAAGAACCACTTGAAGCTGTAGTTGGGTATCCGAGGGGCAAAGAAGGGGTTGGTAGTCCCCATTACGAAAATGGGGCGAGCATCCTCCAGGTGGCCATTTGGAACAACTATGGGACAGAGAACATTCCTCGCCGCGCCTTCATGGATTTGGCGTCCACGCACATGCAGCCCAAATTCAAGCAGATGATGAAAGATGCCGTCAAGCGCATCAACGCGGGAGAAATAGAACTGAAAACTGTATTGAAAGCTGCGGCGGCGATGGGGCAAGCCGAAGTACAGAAAGCGATTGTAGACGGAGACTGGGTAGAAAACTCGCCAGAAACGATTGCTCGGAAAGGTGAAGGAAAATCTCCTCTGACTGATACAGGAGATTTAGGGAATTATGTCACCAGCGACGTCAGAGCGAGGACAACATGAGCACTTTGCCTATGAATTTTGATTCGGTGCTCCAGACCTTCGGCACCCCGTTGCCCGTCACGGTGCTCGATACCACCGGCAGCTATGTGGACGGCGAATGGACCGAGACCGATCCTGTGCCAAGGCCGCAATCCCTTCCCGCCATCGTGCTGGCCATGTCTCCGGCACGACTGGAACTGTATAAGGAGGGCGATTCTTCGGCGGCAGGCATAAGCTTGCATACCAAAGAAACGCTGTACTTCACGGACATAGACAACGCAGGCCAGGAGCAGCGGCAAAGCTACGTTGAGTATCATGGCTACCGTTTTCGGGTCGTAGGCACCGGCTTCATGCTCGGCAACACCAACTTCAACCTCTACGAAGCGGTACGGTATTTCCGATGATTCTGACACCCGAGGACGTCAAAAAACTGCTGGTCTCCGTTCTGGAGGGCCTCACCGGGCTCGGCTCCGGCCGCGTCATCTGGGAGACCTCCGGGGGGCCGCGCCCGTCCGAGGGCCTGTACTGCTCTCTGTGGTGGAAAGACTTTGAGCTGTTGCCGCAAAATGTCGGCGACTACACCGCGCCGACCGGGCCGGACCCGGACAAGGCGAGGCCAATTACCCAACACTTGCGCCACGAAAGCTGGTGCACTGTGCAAATTTCCTTCTGGGGACCGAAGGCTTTTGAAAGCGCCGTGCGGACGGTGCTAGCCTTGCAGTCTGATGATCGTTCTTTCGACCTCTGGAAGGTTCTCGGTTATGGCGGCACTGATGCCGTACAAGACCTCAGCACGGCTTTTCGAGGGCGGATACAAGCCCGATGCTTCTTCAATCTTTCGTTCTACGCCTGTTTCGGCGCGGACTACCCGGCGGAATGGTTCGACATCTCGCAGTGTGGCATCAAGTACGCCGGGGAAATTGAAGACTTTGAATATTCCAAAGCAGACAGGGAAGTCCCCGATGACTGCTCCTGCCTCAAAGGAGAACAATAATGAGCCAGATACCCGTTGTATGCCCTAAAAATCCGCTGCCGCGCGACCTTGACGTCGAAGTGACAATATCCCGGCCCCTGACCGAGATTGCCACTGACATGACGCTCATGGTGTTTCTGACCCCGGACTTCGACGCGCCGCCCAACAACAACCGGGTGCGCTACTATTCCAGCTTCTCCGCCCTGCAGGCCGACACCACGCCGGGCAGCGCCATGTACTTCGCCGGGCAGGCCTTTTTTAACCGCTCGGTGCGGCCCCTGACCATGGCCG
>NZ_JBAIYW010000594.1:0-3802 GCF_036763055.1 Desulfovibrio sp. 1214_IL3152
CCGTTGACGGCATCGTCAACCCGCCCGGCGCGGAAAGCCTCAAAAACCTCGGTAAGCATGTCGCCGAGGAAGATGGACATGATGGCCGGCGGGGCCTCGTTGGCTCCCAGGCGATGGTCATTGCTGGCGCTCGCCACTGTGGCGCGCAAAAGACCGCCGAACTTGTGCACGCTGCGGATCATGGCCGCGCAGAACACCAGAAACTTGGCGTTGGCATACGGCGTTTCACCCGGCTCAAAGAGCGAACCCAGATCGGCGTTGCCGATGGAATAGTTCACGTGCTTGCCCGATCCGTTCACTCCGGCAAAGGGCTTTTCGTGCAGCAGGCATTTGAGGCCGTAACGCTTGGCCACGTTACGCAGGGTGGACATAATGATATGGTTATGGTCCACCGCCACGTTGCTGACCTCATACAGCGGCGCAATCTCGTACTGGCTCGGGGCGGCCTCATTGTGACGGCAGCGCACGGGCACGCCCAGCTTGTAAAGCTCGCGCTCCACTTCCATCATATAGGAAAGCACGCGCTGGGGAATCACGCCGAAATACTGGTCGCTGAACTCCTGCCCCTTGGCCGGGCGCGCACCAAAAAGGGTACGTCCGGCGATCTGGATGTCGGGGCGGGCAAAGTTAAAGTTGTGATCAATGGAAAAATACTCCTGCTCAAGCCCGGCATAGGCCACGACCGGCAGTTCCGTCTCGATGCCGAAAAGGCTCAGCACCCGCTTGGCTTCGCGGTTGAGGGCCTGGCTTGAGCGCAGCAGCGGCGTTTTTTTGTCCAGCGCCACCCCTGTCCACGAAAGGAACATGGTGGGGATGCACAAAAACGTTCCGTTGGGATTTTCCATTATGTACGCGGGGCTTGTAACGTCCCAGGCCGTATAGCCGCGCGCCTCGAACGTGGAGCGCAGACCGCCGGAAGGAAAGGAGGAAGCATCCGGTTCGCCCCGGATCAGCATGGAGCCGGAAAACTCCGCAATAACCCCGCCCGCGCCGTCAGGCATGAGAAAACTGTCATGCTTTTCAGCCGTTTGCCCGGTAAGCGGATAGAAAATGTGGGTAAAGTGCGTTGCCCCTTTTTCAATGGCCCAGTCTTTCATGACCGCCGCCACGGTATCGGCTATGGACGGATCCATGCGCTGGCCGAATTCAATGGTCTTGCGCAGCGAGCGGTACACGGCCTTGGGCAGGCGCTCCCGCATGACGCGGTCATTGAACACGTTGCAGCCGAAGATGTCCGTGGGTCTGGTATCGGCAAAATTCAGGGGAGCCGCTTCGGGTTTGTAGGTGGTAATGGCCTGAATGGCGCTGTGCCTGGCGGTTTTGCTGCTCATGACAAACCTCGCGTCAGAAAAAGGGGTGACGCACCAAAATTCGTTGGAAAACACTTTCTGCCGGCGGCGTCCGGGCGGCCCGTGCCGCCACATGCCGGAAAACCCTGAAAAAGGCCGGCAGACATCTGCCCGCCGGCCCGGCGTCTGCCAGAGCAATTTCACTTTGAAATTGCTCTGGCGGCTGCGTGAGCAGTCGCCCGCCGCAAAGATGCAAGCGCAGCTTCAGCCGTTACGACAAAGAAAGTTACGGATGCTTCAGGAGTTGTAACGCGGGAAACTACGCTTGCAGACACCATGTGTGACGAGCGCTTTGTTTCCACACAACCACTGTCGCCATTCGTAAGGCTCGCAGGCTCGCCAACGACTGCCGCCAAGACAGCGGAGCTATTTACTTGCGCGGTTAAGCATCGAAGCGAGCGTGTCTTAAACTTTGAGAATGTACATTCTCAAAGTTAAAATGCTCTAGTTGACGCTGACAATCTCTATTTCAAAGGTGAGAGCCTTGCCCGCCAGCGGATGGTTGGCGTCAAGGGTCACTTCGTCAGCGGTCACTTCGGTGATGGTCACGTCCATCTGGCCCTGCTCGTTGGAAAGCTGCAACGGCACGCCCACGTTGAGGGGAATGTGGTCCGGCACCTGGGCGCGGGCCACGGTAAAGACCAGCTCCGGATCGATTTCGCCGTAGGCTTCCGCCGGGGGAATGGTTACGGTAACGCTTTCTCCGGCCTCGCGGCCGTCAACCGCGGCCTCGAAACCGGGAATGAGCATGCCCTGGCCCATGACGAATTCAAGGGGATCGCGCTCACGCGAAGAATCGAACACCGTGCCGTCATCCAGGGTTCCCGTATAGTGCGCGCGCACTGTGTCGCCTTTTTTGATGGGCATAAATACTCCAGGGGTCTTGCGGACGTTTGGGCGGGCGCCCTGCCGCATGGTGCAATGCTCGCGCCCCTGCGGCACAAGCGCAAAGAAACGCCCGCAGTGAAAAAAGAAACCAAAACACGGCACGCTTTTTATGTCAATGTGACAGTGCGCGGGCAGGCGGCAAACAGACCCGGACTTGACAGCGCACAGCATGACCACGATAATTGTTAATTATTCAAACTGTAGATCACCGCCCCGCGCGGGCCACCAGAAATTTCTTGAGGCATCCCCGAGGTACCCATGTCCGACATCCGCTCCAGCTATACTGACCATCTTCAGTTTTACGGCCGCCATACCCCGCGCGAGTTGGCCGAAACCTTCGGCACTCCCCTCTATGTATATAACGAAAACGTGTTGCGCCAGCGCTGCCGTGAGCTGATGGGGCTTTCCAGCCTCCCCGGTTTCGGGGTCAACTACTCGGTCAAGGCCAACTCCAATCCCGTGCTGCTGCGCATGGCGCGCGAAGAGGGCCTGGTGGTGGACGCCATGAGTCCCGGCGAACTCCATATGGATCAGCTTGCCGGCTTCACGCCCGCACAGATTCTTTATATCTCCAACAACAATTCGGTGGAAGAGTTACAGAACGCCCTCAGCCACGGCCTGCTTATCAGCGTGGATTCCGTAGCGCAGTTGGACGATCTGGGCCGCATCAACAGGGGCGGCAGGGTCATGGTGCGCTTTAACCCCGGCATCGGCGCGGGGCATCACGCCAAGGTCGTCACCGCAGGCAAGGAAACAAAGTTCGGCGTCAATCCCGAACAGATGGACGAGGTTTTTGCCCTGCTGCAAAAGCACGACATGACCCTGGTGGGCATCAACCAGCACATCGGCTCTCTTTTTATGGAGGCCGGGGGCTACCTGGATGCCGCCGAAGTGCTGCTGCACCTGGCGGAACAGCTGCCCCAGGGCGCATTGCAAAACCTTGAAATCATCGACTTCGGCGGCGGCTTCGGCATTCCCTACCGCAAATATGAAGGGCAGCCCCGCCTGGATATGGACGAACTGGGCAGCCGCCTGCACGCGCTTATCAGCGGATGGGCCGAAAAAACAGGCTATACGGGCCGCTTCCTTATTGAACCGGGCCGCTATGTGGCAGCCGAGTGCTGCGTGCTGCTGGGCCGCGTGCATGCCGTGAAGAACAACAGCGAGAAACGCTATGCGGGTACGGACCTGGGTTTCAACGTGCTTGTGCGCCCGGCCATGTATGATTCGTTCCACGATGTGGAAATTTACGGCGAAAACAGCAGCGAAAAACGTGAAACCCTGGTGCAGACCGTGGTGGGAAACATTTGCGAAAGCGGCGACATTCTTGCCAAAGACCGCCAGTTGCCCGAAATTGTGGAAGGCGATGTGCTCGGCATACTTGACGCCGGCGCATATGGCTTTACCATGAGTTCCAATTACAATCAGCGCCTCCGCCCGGCGGAAGTGCTGATTCAGAGTGACGGCACGGCAAGGCTCATCCGGCGGCGCGAATCGCTGGACGATCTGGCACGCTGCCTTGAGGGCCTCGCATAAGGCCGCTCGCCCGAGGGATGATGGTCCGG
>NZ_JBAIYW010000238.1:0-3802 GCF_036763055.1 Desulfovibrio sp. 1214_IL3152
CATGCGGAACATCCCGGCAGCCCCGTGCTGCACAAGGACGGCGACTTCGCGCGCGGCAAGGGGCTTTTTGCGCCTGTAAGCTGGACTCCGGCCGCCGAAGTGGCCGATGAAGAGTATCCCTTTGTGCTCAGTTCCGGCAGACGCCTCTATCACTACCACACGCGCACGCAAACAGGGCGCAGCAAAGGGCTGAACAGCCTTATGGGGCATGATACGGCGGACATTTCCACTGCCGACGCAGCCCGCCTTGGCATTGCCGACGGAGACAACATCCGCGTGTCTTCACGCCGTGGCTCGGTTACGGTGCAGGCCAAGGTTACCGACGACATGCCTCGCGGCATGGTATGGATGGCCTTTCATTTTCGTGAAAGCAACGCCAACTGGCTTACTAATACCGCCATGGACCCCATCACCAAAACGGCGGAATACAAAGCCTGCGCTGTTAAAATAGAAAAAATCTGACGCCTTGCAACGTCCTCCGGTGCGGTGGTTTAACACCGCGCCGGAGGCGCGGGGCTTTGGCAAAAAAATTCCCGTTCCAACGCTTTCTTCCAAACGGATATCTGTTTACGCTGATTCCCGGAACTGCCGTCAATCCGGCATGGTCCCGACGGCAATCCGGCCAGCACCACCGCTACCCCTCAGGTCTTTTTACGCCTTTTTTTCATGCGGCATTTTTTGCTGGTGATTTCTATTAACAATAGATAGCCTGTATAACGAATATCTGAAACTCATCGCAGGCATGTCCTGCCCTGGAGGATCCCTAATGCTGACAGCACCCTATAGAGAATTCTATGACGCCATTCAGGAATTCATTCCCAAAAACCGCATATACACCGACCCGCTGCGTCTTCTTGCCTATGGCACGGACGCGAGCGTTTACCGCCTTACGCCCAAGCTCGTGGTGGACGTTCTGGATGAAGCAGAGGTCATACAGCTTATGGGCGTGGCCGATCGCCTCAATGTGGCCGTGACCTTCCGCGCGGCTGGAACCAGCCTTTCCGGCCAGGCTGTGACGGATTCTGTGCTGGTGCGCATCGGCCAGGGCTGGAAAAACTGGCGGGTGAGCGAAGGCGCGGAAAAAATCACCCTTCAGCCCGGCATCATCGGTTCCGGAGCCAACAAAATCCTTGCCGAATTCGGCAAAAAAATCGGGCCTGACCCGGCTTCCATCGACAGCTGCTTCATCGGCGGCATCTTTGCCAACAACGCCAGCGGCATGTGCTGCGGCACTGCCGACAATTCTTACAAAACCGTGCTATCCACCCGCATGGTCATGTCGGACGGAACCCTGCTGGACACCGCCGATGCCAAAAGCCGCGCGTCTTTTGCCAGAACCCACGGCCACATCCTTGACGGCCTGAGCGACCTGCGCGGGCGCATCATGGCCGACAAGACCCTGGCCGACCGCATACGCCGCAAATTCAAGATCAAAAACACCACAGGCTACAGCATCAACGCCCTGGTGGACTACGAAGATCCCTACGAAATCCTCCAGCACCTTATGGTCGGCTCCGAAGGCACGCTGGGCTTTATCGCCGAAGTGACCTACCGCACGGTGGAAGAAGCCCCCTTCAAGGCATCGGCCCTCATGCTGCTGCCCACGGTCAAAGACGCCTGTGACCTGGCCTCGGCCGTGGCAACTCTGCCCGTGTCTTCGGCCGAACTGATGGACAGGGCGTCGCTGCGCTCGGTGGAAGGCACGCCCGGCCTGCCGGAAGGGCTGGACACGCTGGACGACAAGGTCTGTTCCCTGCTTGTGGAAACGCGCGCTTCCACGCAGGAAGAGCTGGATAAAAATATCGCCGCCATCAACAAGGCGTTCAAGGACGTCAAGTTTGTGCGACCCCACGAATTCACCGACAAGCCCGAGGAATACGGCAAGCTCTGGCTGATACGCAAGGGCATTCTTGCTTCGGTGGGCGGCATGCGCCCCGTGGGTACGTCCATTGTTATCGAAGACGTGGCCTTTCCCCTTGAGCGTCTGGGCGAGGCCGCCACAGACCTGCAGGCCCTCTTTATCCGCCACGGCTACACCGTGGCCCCGCTCTTCGGCCACGCCCGCGACGGCAACCTGCACTTCGTGTTCTGGCAGGATTTTGGCGCACCAGCCGAAGTGGCGCGCTACGCAGCCTTTATGGACGACTTCTGCAAGCTCATCACCGAAAAATACGACGGTTCCCTCAAGGCGGAGCACGGCACAGGCCGCAACGTGGCCCCCTTTGTGGAAATGGAATGGGGCGCGGCCGCCTATTCCATCATGAAATCCATCAAGGAACTGCTGGACCCCAAGGGCATTCTCAACCCCGGCGTGCTCATGAACGACGATCCGCAGGGGCATATCAAACACCTCAAGCCTCTGCATCCGGCCGATGAACTGGTGGACAAATGTATGGAATGCGGCTTCTGCGAATCCGTGTGTCCGTCTCGCGATCTTACGCTCACACCGCGTCAGCGCATCACGGCCTATCGCGAGATATGCCGCCTGCGTGAAACCGCCCCAAACAGCAAAGAGCTTAAAAAGCTTGAAAAACAGTATGAATACATGGGCAACGCCACCTGCGCCACCGACAGCCTGTGCCGTCCCCGCTGCCCCGCCGGCGTGGATACGGGTGTTTTCATCAAGAGCCTGCGTCAGAGAGAAGCGGGGGCGCTCAGCCGCAAGATGGCAGGCAGCATTGCCGACCACTTTGCCGGAACCTGCCGGACCATGTCTCTGGCGCTCAACGGTGTTGACAGGCTGCACCGCGCCCTCGGCACGACCTTTATGGAAAACGGCTCAAAGCTGCTGCGCTGCATCACTTTTAACAAGGCCCCTCTGTGGAACAAGGACATGCCCAAGGGCGGCAGCAAGGTGCGCATACCCCAAACCCACAGCGCCAACCCCAGACGGGTCGTCTACTTCCCCAGCTGCATCGCGCGCAATATGGGTCCCGGGCAGGAGCACACCGACCGCCGCACAGAGCCTGAAGCCGTTATCAGCGTGCTGCTCAAGGGCGGCTATGATGTCATCCTGCCCAAGGACCTCGACAAGCTCTGTTGCGGCATGGCCTTTGCCAGCAAAGGACTTGTCGATGCGGCGCACAAAAAGGAAAAAGAACTGGAAGCGGCCCTTAAAGAAGCCAGCAATAACGGGCAGTTCCCCATACTTTGCGAAACAAGCCCCTGCCTGCTGCACATGAAGCAGACCCTTGATCCGGCCCTCACGCTGATGGAACCCATTGAGTTCATTCTTGAAAAAATGGATGACTGCCTCAAGTTCACCAAGCTGCCCAAAACCGTGGCCCTGCACGCCACCTGCTCGGTGCGCAAGATGGGCCTTGAGGGCAAACTGGAAAAACTGGCAAAAATGTGTGCCGAAAACGTCATCGTGCCGGAAGGCATCAATTGCTGCGGATGGGCGGGTGACAGGGGCTTTAGCCACCCCGAACTTAACGAGGCCGCCCTCAAGAGCCTGCGCATGCAGGTGAGCACCTGCGATGTGGGCTATTCCTCCAGCCGTACCTGCCAGATAGGGCTTTCGCTGCACAGCGGCATTCCCTACTATTCCATTGTGTTCCTGGTGGACGAGGCCAGCGTTTAGGCCGCCTGATCAAGAAGCGCATGTTCAACATTTTACGACGCGCAACAACGCAAACAGCACAAACGGGACGCGCCCACGCCCGGAACGGACAACGGCCCGGGCACAGTCGCAGGGGCATGGCATGATGCTGCGCTGAAACCTTTGAACAAACAGAGCGGATGCCCCACCACGGGTCCGCCTGACGCCGCCCTGCGTGTGCCGTGTGATGCGGCTCACGCA
>NZ_JBAIYW010000001.1:0-3796 GCF_036763055.1 Desulfovibrio sp. 1214_IL3152
TCACTGGGCGGACTGACCTGTGCCGGAGCCAGCCCCGGCCTGGCGCGGGGCTATGCGCTGGGGGCGCTGCTGCTCTTATGCATCTTATTTTTTGCAGGGCAGATTAGCCTGTGGCAAGTGCCGTTGACGGCCTGCGGGCAGTATGCTCTCATTCGTCGCACGGCGGCGCTGGCACGGGACCAGGGCGGCGTTTCCGGTGATTTTCTTGGCGCCGCCATACAGTGGGGCCAGCTCTGGTTTCTGCTGGCAACAGTATAGGCTCGTACACCGTAAAACTTCTCTGGCGGCTGCCTGGGCAGGCCCGATGACGGCTGTGCGTGGGAATTGCACTTCTGCATGCCGGATAAACGGCATAACTACGTTGAAAGTATCCCTGCAAAAAAACATGCTCTTGCCCATGCTTGAGCCTTTGCCGAACCAGGCAAGGAGGAACTCATGAATTTCAGAGAATTGGTTGAAAAGGCGCGTACCTGCCGCCGCTTCGCTGAAGAGCGGCCACTGACCATGAATGATCTGGAATGGCTTGTGGATTGTGCCAGGCTTGCGCCTTCGGCCAGAAATGCCCAGGATTTGCGGTTCAGCCTTGTTGCCCAGGGCGAAACCTGCAAAAAACTTTTTTCCCTCACCCGCTGGGCAGGCGCGCTCAAGGACTGGGGCGGGCCGCACCCCGGCGAACAGCCCACGGGCTTTATCACCATTTTCATGCCGCAGGGCGGCACTGAGCTGACATTCTACGATGTGGGCATTGCCGCCCAGACCATACAACTGGCAGCCAGCAGCCGTGACTGGGGCTGCTGCATCATCAAATCTTTTGACCATCAGGCCGTACCCGCTCTCTTGCAGGTTCCGGCCAGCCTGAAACCCGCGCTGGTGCTCGGCCTGGGCGCGGCCAAAGAAACGCGCGTTGTGGCTCCGCTGCCCGCAGACGGCAATACCACCTATTGGCGCGACGCGCAGGGGGTTCACCATGTTCCCAAAAGAACCTTGGACGATCTGATTATCGGCCGTTTCTAGGGGCTTCCGGGAGTACCTGCAAGGGCAGCTTCGAGCCGTACCCAGCAGTGTCCAACCGCTTCAGCCGCACCCATGTACCCAACTGTACTCTGGGCGCGTATATGAGCGATTCAGGAAATTCTGGGGCGTTTATATGGGTACGTTTTCAGAAGGCGCTGAGTGCGGGCAGCATTGGTAATGCTCTTCTTCCCTTTGTCTGGCTGGAAAATTGTGCAAAAGCAGCAAAAAACTTGTTGTCAGCCAGCGATGCGGCAACGGTCCGGACATGCCAGGGCTGTTTCATGAACCAACTGCTCCGGCAGGATAATTTCACAGGCTGGCAAAATTCGAAGCGCCCGCCCCACAGTTCCAACCGTGCGCGTTTGCACGGTCAGGCGTGGGACGGGCGCTCACCAGTGACGGGTACGTGTGCATGACGGCTGCTTGCCTGTGGCGGCGCTTGCTTATGGGCGGCTGCGCCTGTCGCGGATGATTGTCTGTAATAGTCTGAAATACCTGACGCAGCGCAATTGCAGAACCAAACGTCACCAGCCGCCATGCGGTGTCGTCTGGCCCGGATTAACGCTCTGCAGGGCATGTTTTTCAGCAAAAAAAGTGAGGGCTGCCCCACTACTGACAGCCCTCTTTTTTGTACGTCCTGCATTCTGAGATAATTAACCGCAATGCGGCTATGGCCGCGGCTGCCGGCGTTGCATGCCACGAAATGCAACGCAGAGGCGCTCAAACGGCACTCTTTCTCACGAACACACCCACGACGCACAAATATGCGTATCAAAACATTTTTCAAACAGTATGCCTTTACGGCGCCGGAATCCACCCCGGCGCTTCAATCGCCGTTGTCATGCAGACAAAGGATGGCGCCCTGTCTCTTGCCACCTTCCTTGGCATTATACAAAGCCTTATCGGCCATTTTATAAAAGTCTTCATAGCTGTGGCGCCCTGACTGGCTGTAGGCAACCCCAACGCACATCCCTATGCACATGCCGTCAACCAGAGGCTCTTCCAGCTTGGTCGCAAGGTTTTTGCTGACACGAAAAATCCTTTCCTGCGGCATATTCTGTACAAAAACGGCAAACTCATCACCGCCAAGCCGAAAAATGGTATCATCCTTGCGAAAGCCCTGCCCCAGCAGAGCGGCAAAGGCCTTCAGCACCGCATCGCCCACCGCATGTCCGGCGGTGTCGTTAACCGCCTTGAAATCATCCAGATCAAAAATAAGCAAAGCCGCACTGGTGCTGGTTCCGTTCGTTGCTGCCAACCGTGAAGCAACAATGCTTTCGCCCGCAGCCCGATTGTAAATACCGCAAAGAGGGTCTTTTTCCGCCCGGCGCACCAACGCGTCCCTTTCCTTGATGCTGGCATGCACGTCTTTAAGAAAACCTATGATGCCGAGTTCATGAGTGCATGGATCGCTGTAGCTCACAACTGTCAGGCTGTGCCAGGTAAAGGGCGAGCCGACCTTGAGCCTTGCGCGCACCTCGCAGGTACAGTCATCTTCGTCACACAGGGCAAGGCGGATAAGCCTGATGATCTTTTCATTCTGCCCGGAGGCCAAAAGACCGTGACGTAAAAGGGCTTTCGGCACACTTCGGGCTTTAAGCAGACCACCGCACGAAGCCAGGCCCTGATCAAGATTGCTGATGATTCCGGTAACCGGATCCATCTGAAAAACCAT
The DNA here is from genome assembly GCF_036763055.1 of Desulfovibrio sp. 1214_IL3152. Classification (NCBI taxonomy): domain Bacteria; kingdom Pseudomonadati; phylum Thermodesulfobacteriota; class Desulfovibrionia; order Desulfovibrionales; family Desulfovibrionaceae; genus Desulfovibrio; species Desulfovibrio sp. 1214_IL3152. The sequence continues at coordinate 2,690 of NZ_JBAIYW010000001.1, forward strand.
ATCCACAGTGCTGTGCAGCAGCGCTTCAAGGCGATTACGGTTTTTTGCCAGATCATTTTCTTTGTTCACACGTTCGGTGATATCCTGAAAAAGACAGGTGCAATAGCCGTACTGGGGCTGATGACAGGTTACGGCAAGATGTCTGCCCAGCGATGCCCAGAAGCCGGTCATTTCCTGTATATGTCCCTGGTAGGCCGTCTTCCAGAAAATTTCCAGCCATACTCTGTCCAGCTTCAGATGGGAGTCAATAAGAGAAACTCCGGTCAGCCATTCGCGGGGAACACCAAAAAGCGTGAAAAGAGCCTCATTGCCATAAACAACCATCAAGTCGCAGGGACGGCCCATCATATCCAGATCTACCCGCATAACCGCGAGGGCCTGAGGCAGGCCCTGCAGAAAATCCAGACGGTTCCCGCAAGCAAGGGGCGCTTCACGAGCGAGTGTCTGAAAAAAACCTGCAGAACGTCCATCCACAGCTTTCATCTGACGCTCCACACGCCGGCCGTAACCGGTCTTAGAAAAAACTTGGTACAACAACTTTCGAGGTCCATACCGTACATCCGACATATTTATAGCAAAAACTTATATAGCTTTTATCATATTAAAATACAGCAATACTGTCAATAATTCCTAACAATAATTTTCTGTCAATGTTTTAAACACGGCCAAAACAGTGCGCATCTTTTAAAAAAATAAAAAAAGCGATGCGGAGATGCATCGCCCAATGCAAAGGATCAACATTTTTCTGTAATAATTAAAAACGCTTTGCCGAGTCACCGACAGGAGGCAGAGCGGACAGAAAAAGATGAATACACAGAGTCACCAAGACAAAAACCGTGATGCGGGTCAGACATAAAAAATGTACTTACCTATACCGACGGCCTGTTCACGCCTCATGAAGAAATATTTTACGTTTTGGCCGCAGCGGTCACCGAAATGGCTGTCCCTTACGCCCGGCCATAACGCAAAAGCCACTGATTAAAAACCTCGGCCAGCAAAGAGTCACCCATAGCGTATGCCGCACGGCGGGCATGTTGCACACGCGCCTTGGCTTTTCCTTCCCGACGGTCCGCACCGGATGGCCCTGTCAGGGCGGCCCGCACCGAA
>NZ_JBAIYW010000474.1:0-3759 GCF_036763055.1 Desulfovibrio sp. 1214_IL3152
ATGCGCTGCCCGCTTATCCGGCGGTTTTGCCGGGCTGTTCCTGCGTTTTCCAGGGGCTGCGGTGAAGCCGACCGCGTCGCCCGGGCAGCAGAATATACGCCGTAAAGGCCGTAAAACGGTGGTAACACCGTTACGGACTCTTTATCAAAGCAAAAAAGACCTAGAAACGCAGCAGGGCTGCGCCCCACGTCAGGCCGGCACCAAAAGCGGTGACAAGTATGCGGTCTCCGGCCTTGATGCGCCCGGCTGCGCGGGCTTCTACAATAGCCAGGGGAATGGATGCCGAAGAGGTGTTGCCGTACTTGTCCACGTTGACGAAAACGCGGTCGCCGGTCATGTCCAGGCGGCTGCCCACTGCCTCAATAATGCGCATGTTGGCCTGGTGGGGAACCAGCAGGTTCACATCGCCGGTGCCGAGTCCGTTGCGGGACAGCACGTCTTCGCAGATGTGCACCATGTTGCGCACGGCATGCTTGTAGGTTTCGCGTCCTTGCATGGTGATGAAAAAATCGTCTTCGACGGGAGCGCCCTTGGCATAGCGGCTGCTGGTGCCGCCGCCCACCACAATGAGGTCGCGCTGCGTACCGTCGCTCTTGCAAACCACGTCTTCCACCCCGGCCAGCACGTTGGCGGAGGTTCCCGTGACTATGCAGGCGGTGGCCGCATCGCCGAAAAGCACGCAGGTGCTTCTGTCGCCCCAGTTCACACGTCTGGTGAGGGCTTCGGTACAGACAAAAAGAATTTTGGCTTCCGGCTGGTGAGCCAGCAGACTGCGGCAGATGGACAGGCCGTACAGAAAGCCCGAGCAGGCCGCGCCGAAGTCAAAGGCCATGACAGGCCCCACGCCGAGCTGCCCGGCAATGATGCAGGCCACGGAAGGCGAGAGCACGTCCGGGGTGCAGGTGGCGGCGATAACGTGGGTGAGTTCCGAAGGCTCCATGCCCGCATCGGCCAGTGCCTTGCGGGCCGCCTTGAGGCCAAGGTCAGAGGCATTCTCGTCATCAGCCAGTTTGTGGCGTTGTCGTATGCCCGTGCGGGAGACTATCCACTCGTCGTTGGTGTCCACCACCTTGGCGAGGTCTTCGTTGGTCAGGACCGCGTCCGGCACATGGGCGCTCAGCGCAAGCAAATGGCAGAGAGGATTCATTCTGTATACCGTCGGTTAGATAGCGCGGGAGAAGCGGGTAAGCTCTTCGTTTGCCAGGATGGTCTCGGCAAGACGGCTGTTGGTCCCCTTGCGTACAAAGGTGCCGCCCATCTTGATGGCATTGGTCATAGCCAGGGAACTGGAGCGGCCATGACAGACAATGGCAAGGCCCTGAAGGCCCAGCAACGGCGCGCCGCCGTATTCGGCGTAATCAATGGTGCTGGCAAAGCGTTTGAAAGCTCCCTTGGCAAGCATGCCGCCAAGGGCGGGCAACACGCCGGAAGTAAAGACTTTTTTGAGCATGCGCACAAGAGAGGCCGCAAGCCCCTCGCTCATCTTCACCACCACGTTGCCCACAAAACCATCGCAGATCACCACATCAAGGTTGCCGGTAAAGATGTCCCGCCCTTCGGCATTGCCCACAAAATTGAGGTTTTGGGCCATCTTCAGAAGTTCGTAGGCTTCTTTTACCTGGCTGTTGCCCTTGCCTTCCTCTTCACCGATGCTCAGCAGGCTGACACGGGGCGAGGCATAGCCCAGCAGATCGCGGGCAAATGCGTTGCCCATGAGGCCGAACTGAAAGAGGTGATAGGGGCGGCAGTCCACATTGGCTCCGGCATCAAGCACCACCACGGGATCTTTTTCCGTTGGCAGCAGCGCGGCCAGGGCGGGACGCTCCACTCCTTGGAGGCGTCCCATAATAAACATGCCGCAGGCCACCGTGGCGCCGGAGTGACCGGCGCTGACCACGGCGTCAGCGGCGCCTTCCTTGACCAGGCGGCAGGCCACCTGGATGGAGGAGTTTTTTTTGCGGCGCAGGATGTCCGAAGGTTTTTCGTTCATATGCACCACATCATCAGCCTGAACAATGTCGTAATGCACGTCCTTGAGGACAAGCTTTTCCAGCTCGGCCTCCAGCTTGGGGGTGTCGCCCACAAGCTGGACGTGCAAGTCGTAAAGACGGGCAGCCTCAATGGCGCCCGGCACCACCACGGAGGGACCGAAGTCCCCGCCCATGGCGTCCACGGCGATGATGGGGCGCTCGTTCATTACTCGTTTTCGCTTTTGGCGACTACCTGACGGCCCTTGTACGTGCCGCAGCTGGGGCAGACGCAATGGGGTACGGTAGGCTCCCCGCAGGAGCAGTAAATAACGGCGGGAATGGCCACACGGTCATGGGAGCGGCGCATCCCCTTGCGGGAGCGGGATTTTTTGTTCTGTTGCACAGCCATGATGTTCTCCTTTTCCGTCCTTTCGGACACATACAGCAAGGGTATGGCGGCCAGACCTGAAAAGAGGGTCCGCCCGCAAGACTCAGCAGATTAGTAAAAAATTCTGAAAATGTCTAGGCTCCGCGTACAGGAATCCGCCTGTACGCAGTGGCTTTTTACGCCCGTAAAGCCGGGGAGTAAAGGCCGTGGCCCGATCCGGTTTTTATTGCCCGAACCTGATCTGTTCCGGTTTCAGGTTGGGAAAAATCACCTCTGCCCAATTTCAGTTTTTATGCAGGGTAAGCCCGCGCAGAACCGCCATGCGGGGGTCGCCTTCATCGTGCGCGCAGGAGCACATACCTTCGTTGAGGTTGGCCCCGCAACCGGCGCACAGTCCTTTACAGGACGCTCCGCACAGGGGGGTTACGGGCAGGGCCAGGACAAGCTCTTCCCAGCAGATGGCCGCAAGGTCAAGCATGGGTACGTTGTTAACAAAAACAAGGCGGCTCCCGGCATCTTCGTCCTGAGCCTGCACGCCCGACAGGCTTGCGCCGCCGCCGGGGCCTTCAAAGTCGTCGTCGCCTGGCAGTTCCTCAAAATCCTCAAAGCGGGTGCTTATGGAAGACGGGGCGTCTTCGGCACAACGGCTGCAAGGCAGAACTACTTCGCCCGCAAGGGAACCACGCACAAGCCAGCCGCCATCGGTGGGCAGGACAGTGATGGTGGCGCTCAGGGGCTTGCTCACCCGGCATTCCATGCCGAATTCCTTCATGGGTTCCTGCCAGACGGCCGGGTCATCCAGTTGGAATTCTTTGCCTTCAGGCGGCAAATCATTAAGAGATATACGGTAATTCTGCATATTGCACCTCGAAAGTTGGACTACATACCTCTGCCAATACCTGTTGTCAAGAAATGCCGCAAGCCGGTGGCGGCCGATGATCACGGATACCGCCTTTCTGGCCCGGCTACTTGCCGCTGAGCAGCAGAAGCAGGGCCAGCCCCACGAAAACAAGGCCCGCCGCGCGGTGTATGAGTATCTGCCCGCCGGGGGATTTGTTGAACCACAGGGCCAGCCTGCCGCCAAGCAGGGCCACGCTGAAAAAAACCACAAGGGTCGCCAGCATGAACAAAAGGCCCAGGCTGAGAACCTGCAGGGCCATGCTGCCCCGTGAGGGGTCGCAGAACTGGGGCAAAAAGGCCAGGAAAAAAAGCGAGACCTTGGGATTGGTCACATTCATGACAATGCCGCGCCGGTACAGGGCCGCATAGCCGGGAAAGGGCGCTCCGCCTCCGCCGGTGAGAGCCAGTGAGGCCCCGGCCCTGAAGGAAAGCCAGGCAAGCCACAGCAGGTAGGCCGCGCCCACGGTTTTGAGCAGCATAAAAGCCGAGGGAGAGTTTTGG
>NZ_JBAIYW010000487.1:0-3754 GCF_036763055.1 Desulfovibrio sp. 1214_IL3152
GGGACACCCGGCGACCTCTTTTTGCGGGTTCGCTATCTGCCCCACGCGATTTTCAGGGTGGACGGCGAAAACCTGCAGTGCGATGTGGCTCTGGCTCCCTGGGAGGCAGCGCTCGGCGGCACGGTGGAAGTACCCACCCTTGAAGGACACGTTGAAATGCAGATTCCCGCCGGTTCCAGCTCCGGACGCAAGTTCCGCCTGCGCGGCAAAGGCCTGGGCGCATCTGGAAAACGCGGCGACCTGCTGGTCAGGGTCATGATCAAGACCCCGGCGCAACTGTCCGATGAAGAGCGCGAACTCTGGCAAAAACTGGCCGAAATTTCGGCGTTCAAGGCCCGCGCATAGCAACTGGCGGAGGTTTTAGCATGAGCATGACACCCAAGCATCCCACCCTGCCCGCGCCTTCCACGGTCATGGTCTGGGAAGAATTTGTTCAGGTGACGGGCGTAGACCCCGAGCGGCTTCAGGAACTTCTGGCCCTTGGCTGGATTCAGGCCCGGAGCAACGCCGCCCGGCGAGACCTCTTTCGCGATGCGGATATTTACCGCGTGCGCAAGCTTGAACGCATCTGCTGCGACTTCGAACTGCCTGTCCTCGGCGGCACCATAATAGTGGACCTGCTGGAACGCATTGATGCGCTGGAACAAACAGTACGCAGCCTGAAAAACTTTGAGGATTAGCCGCTGCGCCGAATAGTTTTCCACTGCCGCAGGAAAAACATCCGGCACAAAAACCGGTAAAGGCCGTTTTGCGGACAGGCAAACGACCTGCACAAATTTTGAGGCATTTTCGTATTGGGAACACCCCTTCCCGATGCTTTCACGGCGCCCGCTTCACAAGCGTGCAAACAAGCTGTCGCGTACGGCGCACCCCACCGGGGAGCATGCTCCGGCGGCGCGGCGGGCCAAAAAAGCAATGTGCTGCGGCAGCAAACCGGCCCCAGGCCGACCATTGCGCGGGCAGGCCGCCCGGCAGCGCCTGAAACAAGAAAAATCCGGGGCCATTATAGACTTTCAAGTAATAACGCCTGACAAATATTTCGCCGGCCGCAAGGCACGGCATTGTCTGGAGGAACCATATGGATATCAACAAATTTACAGAAAAAGCACGCGAAGCCGTCAGTGAAGCCCAAAGCCTTGCAGCAGGCATGGGTCATCAGGAAACAGACGTCGAACACCTTGCGCTGGCACTGGCGCAGCAGGAAAACGGCATCGTGCCGCGCATTCTTGAACAGATGGGCATACAGCCCCGCGCCCTTTCGGTAGCCATTGAAGGCGCGCTGCGCAAACGGCCCTCCGTGTCCGGCGGCGGCATTGACCCCACCAAGATCATGATTACCCAGCGCCTGGCAACGGTGCTGAACGACGCCCAGAATGAAGCCAAACGCATGAAGGACGAGTACGTCAGCGTTGACCACCTGTTTGCCGCGCTGACAGAAGTGCCTTCGTCCACACCCCTTGGCGAAGTGTTCAAGGAATACAAGATCACCCGCGCGTCCTTTGTGTCCGCGATGGAAGAATTGCGCGCGGGCGCTCGCGTGACCAGCGCCAACCCCGAGGACACCTTCGAGGCCCTGAACAAGTACGCGCGCGACCTTGTGGAAGCTGCGCGCCAGGGCAAGATGGACCCGGTCATCGGCCGTGATTCTGAAATACGCCGCGTCATCCGTATTCTTTCGCGGCGCACCAAGAATAACCCGGTGCTCATCGGTGAGGCGGGCGTGGGCAAAACAGCCATCGTGGAGGGCCTTGCTTTCCGCATCGTCAAGGGCGACGTGCCGGAGGGGCTGAAGGGCCGCAAGCTCTTTGCCCTGGACATGGGCGCGCTTATTGCCGGAGCCAAATACCGGGGCGAATTTGAGGAACGCCTCAAGGCCGTGCTCAATGAAGTGGAGAAGAGCGAAGGCCAGACGATTCTTTTCATTGACGAACTGCACACCATTGTGGGCGCGGGAAAAACCGAGGGCGCAATGGACGCGGGCAACCTGCTCAAGCCCATGCTGGCGCGCGGCGAACTGCACTGCATCGGCGCCACCACTGTGGACGAGTACCGCAAGTATATTGAAAAAGACCCGGCACTGGAGCGCCGTTTTCAGCCCGTCATGGTGGAAGAGCCGACGGTGGAAGACACCATCTCCATCCTGCGCGGCCTGAAAGAACGCTTTGAGGTGCATCATGGCGTACGCATCAGCGACTCGGCCATTGTAGAGGCCGTGGTGCTCTCGCACCGCTACATCACTGACCGCCAGTTGCCCGACAAGGCCATTGACCTTATAGACGAAGCCGCCGCCCTTATCCGTACCGAGATTGATTCTCTGCCCGCGGATCTTGACGAGGTGAATCGCAAGGTCATGCAGCTTGAAATCGAGCGCGAGGCCCTGCGGCGCGAAACCGACGCGGCCTCCCGCGAACGGCTGGAAAAGCTTGAAAACGAACTGGTCGACCTGCGCATCGAGCAGGCTGACCTGCTCAAACAGTGGGAAAGCGAAAAAGGCTCCATCAATCATGTGCGCGAAATCAAGGAGCAGATCGAACAGACCAAGCTGGCTATCGAGCAGGCCGAACGCGCGTATGACCTCAACAAGGCCGCTGAGCTGAAATACTCGAAGCTGCTCGAACTTGAGAAAAAACTGGCTGAAGCCGAAGATTCGGACGGCGGCGCTGCCGCTGACGGATCGCGTCTGCTCAAGGAAGAAGTGCGCCCCGACGATGTGGCTGAAATTGTGGGCAAGTGGACGGGCATACCCGTCACCCGCCTGCTGGAATCGGAGCGCGAAAAGCTGCTGCGCCTGCCCGAGCAGTTGCATGAACGCGTGGTGGGGCAGGACGAGGCCGTCAACGCCGTGTCCGATGCCGTGCTGCGCGCCCGTGCCGGTCTTTCCGACCCGGACAGGCCCACAGGCTCGTTTATTTTCCTCGGCCCCACGGGCGTGGGCAAAACAGAGCTTTCCAAGGCCCTGGCCGAGGCGCTGTTTGACACGGAAGACAATATGGTGCGCCTGGACATGAGCGAATATATGGAAAAACACTCCGTATCCCGCCTCATTGGTGCGCCTCCCGGCTATGTGGGGTATGATGAAGGCGGCCAGCTTACGGAGGCCGTGCGGCGCAAGCCCTATTCCGTCATTCTTTTTGACGAGATAGAAAAAGCCCACCCGGATGTGTTCAACACGCTGCTGCAACTGCTGGACGATGGACGCCTGACTGACAGCCAGGGGCGTACCGTGGACTTTCGCAACAGCATTGTCATCATGACGTCCAACATAGGCTCCATGCACCTTCTGGACGGCATTGATGCGGATGGAACCCTCAAAGAGGGCGCGCGCGAACGGGTGATGGAAGAACTGCGGGGCCACTTCAGGCCCGAGTTCCTGAACCGCGTGGACGAAACCGTGGTCTTTCTGCCGCTCAGGCGCGATCAGATCAGCCGCATTGTGGATCTGCAGCTGGCCCGCCTGCGCAAGCGCCTTGAAGACCGCAAGATCAAGCTGGACATGACCGATGCCGCCAGAAGCTTCATCGGCGAAGCGGGCTATGATCCGGTCTACGGCGCACGCCCCCTCAAGCGCTATGTGCAGCAGGCCGTGGAAACCACGCTGGCACGCCAGATTGTGGGTGGCAAGATACGCGACGGCCAGCGTGTGACCGTGGACGTCAAGGACGAAGCGCTCACCTTTACGGCTGAATAGCAGCGCGCGGCCCACAACGGCTGGCAGCATATAAAAAATCCCCGGCGGCTGCCCGCCCTGTCTTTC
>NZ_JBAIYW010000350.1:0-3746 GCF_036763055.1 Desulfovibrio sp. 1214_IL3152
GCAACAGGCAGCACGGGCCGCCAAACCGAAAAAGGGCCTGCCGCGTCCTTTGCTGGACAACGACAGCCCTGAATCCCCTTACACTTCGCTGATGATAGGCACGACCACGGGATCACGTTCCAGCACACGGCGGAAGAAGCGCCGCAGCGAAGAGCGGATGCCCTCCTGCATGCGGTTGAGCTGCCCTGGCCGCGCGGCCTCAATCTCATCCAGCACGAGGCATTTGGCGTCTTCCAGCAGATGGCTGTAATGCTGCTCGAACACAAAGCCCTTGGAGATCATTTCCGGCCCGTGCAACACGCTGCCGGTTTCAGAATCCACCACCAGCACAACGATAACCATACCCTCATCGCCAAGAATGCGGCGCTCGCGCAGCACGGCATAGCCCACATCGCCTACGCCCTTGCCGTCCACAAGGGTACATTCCACAGGCACTTTCTGTTCAAGCCTGAAGGAATCCTCCAGCAGGGTCAAGGGCTGCCCGTCTTCCAGCAGAATGACGTTTTCTTCCTTTACCCCACACTCCACGGCCAGGCGGCCATGCTTGACCAGGTGCTGATACTCCCCGTGAACCGGCACAAAAAGTTTCGGACGCACGGCCTCGAACATCTCGCGCAGTTCTTCGCGCTGGGCATGCCCCGAAGCATGGATGGCGTGGACACTTTCATACAGCACTTCCGCGCCGATGCGGTACATTTCGTTAATAAGCTTCGCCACGGCCTTGGCATTGCCCGGTATCATGCGCGAACTCATGACCACCGTATCGCCCTTGCGCACCTCAAGCTGCCTGTGGCCGCCGAGCACCATGCGCGACAGGGCCGACAAAGGCTCGCCCTGCGCGCCCGTGACCACCAGCACGATCTGATTGTCCGGCAGGTCGGGAACCCCGTTATGGGCATTGAAAAAAGAAGGCGGCAACTTGGCAAAGCCCAGATCCCGGGCCATTTCGATATTATTGGCCAGTGACTTGCCGCTTATGACAACCGTGCGCCCGTATTCGCGCGCCAGATCGAAAACTTCCTGAATCCGCTGAATGTGGCTTGAGAAAAGCGTAATGACAATGCGGCCTTCGGCACTGGAAAAAATCTTTTCCAGCGAGTCCTTCACTTCACGCTCCGTAAGGGAGCGGCCCTCACGCATGACGTTGGTGGAATCCGAAAGCAGCAGGCGCGCGCCCTGCGGGCCGGCAAAGCCCCTGAAGACATCCAGGTCCGTGCCTGTGCCGTCCAGAGGATGGGGGTCAATCTTGAAGTCACCGCTATGAACCACACGCCCCACCGGCGTCTCCACCCCCAGGCCGAAACCTTCGGGAATGGAATGACAGACCGGAAAAAAATGAAACGTCAGGTCGCCCAACGGCAGCACAGTGCGGGCATCCACGGGGCAAAGTTCCACCCAGTCAAGAATTTCACGCTCGCGCAGCTTGTGCTCCACCAGGGCAAGGGTAAAACGCGAACCGTAAATGCGCGTGCCTTTCAGCTCGGGTACAAGCCAGGGCAAGGCCCCGATATGATCCTCATGACCGTGGGTGAGCACGATGCCGAGCAGCTTGTCCTTGATGGCGCTCACCGCGCCAAAGTGCGGGATGACCACGTCCACGCCCAGATGGGCGTCATCGGGAAACATGAGTCCGCAGTCCACCATGACCACGCCGCCGGCGGTTTCCCACAATTGGCAGTTAAGGCCGATTTCTCCAAGGCCCCCGAGGGGCGTGATGGTAAGGTAGGGTTCTTTCATTCCTCTATCGCTTGTGCTTGGGCGCGAAGCCGTTTACCGGTCGCGCCGCATCAGGTCAGGTTTAAATTCGCCCATTGCCACATACAGTTGGGACAGGGCTGTAAGATAGTCGGCCTTGGCGCCCGTGAGCGAAGCCTGGGCCGAAGTAAGTTTGGATGAGGCGTCCAGCACGTCAAAGTTCGTACCCACCTGTTCCTGGTAGCGGGCCAGAGCCACATTGTACGCCTCGGTGGCCTGCTCTACGGCCTTTTCGGCCACGTTGATGCGCTTTTCCGCCTCATGGACGGCAAGAAGCTTGGACTTGATATCGTAACCAACGTTAAGCTTCAGATTTTCAGCCTCATAGCGCATCTTGGTCACAAGCCAGCCCGCTTCCTTGTCAGCATAATAGGTCGTGCCCCACTGAAAGGCGTTCCAGGTGGCGCGTGCGCCCACTTCCCAGGTCTGCGTGCGGGAGCCGCTGGCGCCGTCCTTTTGCAGATCGGGGGTGTTGCCGCTCTGGGTTACATTATAATATGCCTCAACCTGCGGATAATAGTCGCTCTGCACAGCCTGCTGGCTCTTGCCGGCAATCTCCACAGACCTGGCGGCCATATAAAGGTCAGGACGCTGGCGGTACGCCGCCTCAAGGCACTGCTCAAGAGAGCGCGTAAAAGGCACATGGGCCAATTGCCCCGCATACCCGATTCCCGCCGTAGCCGAAAAACCCAGCAGTGTGTTCAGCTTCGCCAGACTGGTGTCACGGCTGTTTTCGGCCTTGATTACCGCATTTTCAGCCTGTCGCACATCGACTTCGGCCTGGAGCACATCCAGACGCGGGCGCAAGCCCACGTCAAAAAAAGCCGTGGTAATGCGCAACTGATCGCGCAAACGCGCAAGAGCGTCGCGCTCGCTGCGCACACTTTCTTCGTAGCGCAAGAAATTCAGAAACTGGGTCTGCACCTGCTCTGTCATGGCAAGCTCGGCATTGCGCAAAGCCGCTTTATCACTGTCGGCCTGCAAGGCCGCTTTCTGATAATTTGCCAGCAGACGAAATCCCTGAAAAACCGGCTGAGAAACCTCCACGCCCCAACTGTACGTACCCATTTTGGGCGGCTCGGCGTTGCGCACGGTACTGTCCCGTTCCTGTTTGGCAACAGAATAGCTCATGCCAAGCCTGGGACCAAAAGCCCCACGGGCTGACTTGCGGCTTTCCTCTGATGAGCGGCCCTGCGCCTCCTGCGAACCCAGGCTCGGATTATGCTCCAGGGCCTGATTCACGGCATCCGGCATGGTTATGCCGCGCACACCACCGGCTTGCCCGCTGGCGGCTTTCGCCTCTGCGCCGCTTTGGCCCCCAAGACTGCGCTGCCCCTGAAAAAGAGGAACCGCGGCCCCGGATGCCGCATTGCGACTTGCAGCAACGGAAGAGGTGCAGAAGAAAACAGCCAGAATAACAAGAAAAAAAGCAGACGAGCGAATCACTGAAACCGCCGTTCTTGAGAAAGTGACACGCGCCTTCAGGCCGGCGCATGGGAAGGACGAACATCGCATGGTTCTTCATACAACGCCCGGCACAGCATTGGCAATACAGCCCGGCCCGCCTTTATCGCCCGCCCCGGCGTCCTCATGGGGCGTGTCGCACAAAAGCGCGTCAGTCCCAGCTTTTCCTTATGACGGCTTGATATATATCCCATTGAAAACAAAAAATAAATATAAATTATGTTTCCACATTTTCGCCAGGTGTTTTAACAAAGCGCCATTTCAGAGTTTTCTTGCTGTTCCGCCGAAAAATCAGGGAAGAAACGAAATGCAGAGCACTGCCCTTCCCTGCGCCCTTTTTGCATGGATGCCGCCAACTCAAAAACAGAACGAGAGACATGGCAATCCTGGGGCTCCAATGTCCTGTTCAGGACGGCCGCCGGTCGCGCAGTGAGCCGGGTTGCCAAAAACCTGCCTTCATATAATATGGCGTGCGGCGCTCAGCATGCTGAAGCTTTTGCCAGGCGCACCCGGCGCGGCGCGCACGG
>NZ_JBAIYW010000052.1:0-3745 GCF_036763055.1 Desulfovibrio sp. 1214_IL3152
TCGCTGGCGGCGGCTCCGGAAGATTCGCCCCCAACTCTCAAAAGAGCGGTCTGAATACTGTCGCCCCCGGCCACTGAACCGGCCACTCCCATATCAAGGCCGTCCAGGTGGTCAAGGCCGCCCATCAGGTCGGAAGTTCCGTGCTCATTATAACGAGAGCCGCGCTCGACAGTGGCCGGACCCGCCGCAGGGACGAGGTCCGGGCCAAGAGCGCTGAAAAATTCCGTGCCGGAAACCAGTTTGCCGGCGATTTCAAAATCAGGAATGTTTTCGGCGTGATAGTTGCTGTAAAAGTCATCTATACGGATGGCTGAGCCATCTTCAAAAGTAAATATCAGTGAGCTGTCATCGCGTGACAGAGTGACGCCGTCGGTTGAAAAATCAAGCGCGATCTTTGCGTTTTGGTCTGTTGCACGAACTGTTACTGCCTGCCCCTGAGCAGGACGGGAAAGGGTGATAGTAGGCATGGAGCCTCCATGATGTACCGGATACAGTGATATGGCGGCAATGCACGGGCATGCCGAAAGTATAAAAGGGAGAGTATGTAAGCGTAATGTTTACTTCTCTGAGGGGGCAATGCCCCTCTGCCTCTCTTGCAAGAGTGCAGCATTGGGAAGATAAGGGGTGAATCAGCGCAGGCTATGATCCACGATCTGGGAAGAAGCCATCGCCTTTTTAATAATATCTGTTATTAAAAAGGCGATGGCTATAAGGGTATAACAGTTTCTCTTTTTAGATAGGGTTTTTATGCGGAGTTAGATTGAATAAATCATAAATATGATCCAGTAATTTTTATTAAATCAGAATTGCATAATAATATTTATAATTGTATATTTGTTCGTATTTGAAAGTGAACCCGCTAAAAAACTATAGAATTTTAATCGGATTTACGCGAAGCCGATATTTTTTATGTTCGGCAGGCCCTGTACAAGGGCAGGGCATTCTACGGCAGGCATGTTTCGGCAACTGCGGGGTGTAGCATGAAATCGTTATCTCGAATGTAAATATCTGTGGGCTTAATTATTTTTGGCCGCGCTATTGCACGAAAAAAATTTGAGTCATGGGAAAATATTTCTCTGGGGCAGGGCGTGGTCTGCAAAAGGGTGAGTGGCTCCGCCGGGCTGTTGTGTTTCAATGGGGCGTTTACCATTTCATGAAATGTTCAGACCAGTATTCGCATGCTCTCAGTGGGGCGCACCTTCCAAGCTTGCATATTTTTAAAATTTTGATGCGACTTTTTAAGGTCATCTCAGATCCATTATAAATGCCCGGACCTGCGTTGCCAGACCGGGGCATTTTTTTGGGGCTTTACTCAACCGTCGGAATAGTGTGAAACTGGAGCAAACTACCTTTGCGGATATATATCCTCAAAGGTTGGAGACGCCGCTTCAGCGTGTAACAGCGCAGAGGTTCTGCGTCTGCTCCTCACAGCGAGCGTGTGTTCCCGCGACCGTCAGGCAATTCCAACGGGCAGAGGCAGAAGACAGCTTGCTCGTGCCGCGAGCTTCAGATGTGGCTAGCCATCGGAAACGGCAATTCGAATTCTTGATGGCGCAAAGGCTCACGACGGTCCTCCTTCGCCGCGTGGCTAGGGGCCTATGTCGTAACGCTCCTGTTTTTTCATTGATCAGGCGATGCTGTCTGGCATGTCTGTGTCTGGTTGCCCTGCGGTGCAGGATGGCTGTCGCGCGCCTGTTTCGGGCGTCGTCAGTCAGGGCCATGAGACATTTTCCGGGAGTCCCCTAGTTGTAGAGTGCCAGCCAGGCCAGCGTACCAGGGCGTAGCACCTTCAGAAAGCGTTGCGGCACAGGCTTGAGAATTTGAACACCGATGTTTGCGGCTGTCCGGCGTCAATCCCACGGTTCACAAACGATGGATGGGCGCTGGCGGCCGTGCGCAACCCGAAACAAAAAGGATGATTTTGCTATGAGAAAGCACGTAAAAGCCAATGTCAGTTGGGTTGGTTATATCGATTGGGAATTGCAGCATTTTCACGGAGATGAATATTCCATCATCAATGGTTCCAGCCAGAACGCCTATCTGGTTGAAGAAGAGAAAACCGTACTCATTGATACGGTTTGGGCGCCGCACAGATTTGAGTTTATTGAAAATCTCAAATCAGAAATTGACCTTGCAAAGCTGGATTGCGTGGTGGCCAACCACGGTGAGGTGGACCATTCCGGCGCCCTGACCGAGCTTATGAAAGCACGCCCTGATTTGCCCATTTACTGCACCGCCAATGCGGTTAAAAGCCTTGAGGGGCAGTACGGAAAGCATGGCTGGAATTTCAATGTGGTAAAAACCGGCGATACCATTGATATAGGCAATGGAAAAAAGCTCGTTTTTGTCGAAATGCGGATGCTGCATTGGCCTGACAGTATGGCAACCTACCTCACCGGAGATAACATCCTTTTTTCCAATGATGCCTTTGGACAGCACTTTGCCGTCGAAGGTCTTTTTAATGACAAGGCCGATCAGTGCCTGCTTGAGAAAGAGGCAATGAAATACTATGCGAATATCCTGAATCCCTTTTCTTCCTTTGTGACCAAAAAGCTTGAAGAAATTTCTGGTCTGAACATTCCCATCGACATGATCGCCCCCAGTCATGGCGTCATCTGGCGTGACAATCCCATGCAGATTGTCGAAAAATACGCGCAATGGGCGCGGGAGTATCAGGAAGACCAGCTGACCGTTGTTTACGACACCATGTGGGAAGGCACCACACGGCTTGCTCATGCCATTGCTGAGCAGGCGGGCAGGGTCAGCCCCAATACTGAGGTCAAGGTGTTCAACATCTCCAAGACAGACAAAAATGAAATAATGACCGAAGTGTTTAAATCACGGGCCATTGCCGTGGGCTCCCCAACGGTCAGCAGCACCATTCTGTCCAGCGTTGCCGGGTGGCTGCACTTTTTGGCTTCGCTGAAATTTAAAAATAAAAAAGCCGCTGTGTTCGGCTGCTATGGCTGGAGCGGCGAGGGCAACAAGGTGCTGAGCGAGGAGCTTGCCAAGGCCGGCTTTCAGGTTGTTGACGAAAGCATACGTTCGCAATGGAACCCGGAAAAAGCCGATCTTGATAAGAGCGAAGCCATAGCAAGGGCATTGCTGGCATAGGCCATCAGCGCCAGGGCTTTTTTACTGAAATGGCCCTGGCGCCACAGTAGGTCGTCCTGTGTTGTGGCGCGGAGGTCAAACCGCTATGCAACCGGATATGTGAATAGCCGGGATAACAGTCTTAGGTCAAAGCAAATGGCAAATAATACTTCTGTTCCAACTGAGCGTGTGAGGAATTGGTATTACAGAAATACAGGATTGACCGCAGTGGACCTGTTGCTGATGATGGGAAAATATGTTTGTGGAGAAACTTGTTGGAGATATTTTTCTAGAATATAAAAGACATAAAGAAGAAACTCATAGATGATATGTTCATGCTGAAATGAACTGAGCTAGGCAGTGTAGTCACGAGATTGATGCCCAAAGAAAAATGCATCTGATGTGAGGTAGTCGCGACTAGGAACGATGCGGTATTCTTCGCATATCTGGTCGCGATTCCTCGCCATCGCTTCAAGTGAAGAAAGGCGTTTTCCACCAGATGTCGTGCCTTATAAAGCTCTTTGTGGTAGTGTCCAGAATTTTTCGCACATTTTGTAGCTACCATGTGGTGTCAGGTCTGGCGCTGTCTTGAAGCTGGCGCGTGCTTTGCGAGCGGGACGCTAAGTGGCGATCCCGCGCTGCAATGCCCGTG
>NZ_JBAIYW010000167.1:0-3738 GCF_036763055.1 Desulfovibrio sp. 1214_IL3152
GCCGAAGGCGCGCCCATAGTTGCCTGCGCCGACGGCAGGGTAGCCCTGACCGGGGATTTGTACTTCTCGGGCAATGTGGTGTACATCAATCACGGCGAAGGGGTTTTCACTGCCTATCTGCATATGTCAAAAATTATGGTCACGCAGGGCCAGCCCGTGCGCAAGGGCGAGGTCATCGGTCTGGTAGGGGCCACTGGCCGCGTTACCGGGCCGCATTTGCACCTTTCTTTGCTGGTGCAGGGTGTTTCTGTTGACCCTCAGCCTTTTCTGACCGCAGACCCCGCCGGTGAAGCAGCGCCCCCGGCTGTTCCGGGCAAGGCTGCGCAAGACGCCAAAACAGGAAAGTAGACCGCATGAGCGCCAAAAACGACAATCTTTTTGAAAAAAAACTGGCCCGGCTCCAGGAAATCGTCGGCGCGCTGGAATCCGGCGATCTGCCGCTTGAAAAGGGCATGACCCTGTATAAGGAAGGCGCCACGTGTGCGCGCTATTGCCGTCAGCAGCTTGACAAGGCGCGTCATGAACTGGAGATATGGCAGGATGATCGGGCAAGCCCCATGAATTCCCAGGGCGGGTCGGCCGGGGAGCATCCTGATGATGAAGCTGAAGAAGCCGAGGAAGCGTAGGAGGCTTGACAGGTGATGATGCCAGTATCCCGGATGAAGGAACTTTTGCGCCAACGCGGGCAAATGGTGGAAGAAAATCTTGCCGTGTGTCTTGATGGCCGCGCTGTGCCGCAGCGTCTCAAGGATTCCATGCTCTACAGTCTTCAGGCTGGCGGCAAACGCCTGCGCCCCGTGCTCTGCCTGAGCACCGCCGCCATGTGCGGTCTGCCGCTGGGCGATGCTCTGCCTTTTGCCTCGGCTATCGAGATGATTCATACCTATTCGCTGGTGCATGACGATCTTCCGGCTATGGATGATGACGATCTGCGGCGCGGCAAGCCCTCAAACCACAAGGCTTTTGACGAGGCCACCGCCATCCTCGCGGGCGACGGCCTGCTGACCGACGCCTTTTTGATGATGTGCCGCAGCCCCCTGGCCCCGCCGCGCGTGTTGCGTGCCATCAGCGAACTGGCCTTGGCCGCCGGTTCGTCCGGTATGGTGGGCGGACAGGAATGGGATATGATATTTACCGGCAACGACGCGGTATCCATTGAGGAATTGCGTGGCGTTCACGCCATGAAAACAGGTGCGCTCCTGCGGGCTTCCTGTGTGTGCGGGGCCATGCTGGCCGGGGCTTTGGACGAAGATCTGGCTGCCATCGGTTCTTATGGCGCAGCCCTTGGCGTGGCCTTTCAGATTGCCGACGACATCCTTGACGTGGTGGCTGATACCGCCACCCTTGGCAAGCCTGTGGGCAGTGATGAGGCCCAGGGCAAGAAGACCTATCCCGCGTTGCTGGGCCTCGACCAGAGTCGTGTTCTGGCGCGGGAACAGGCCGAAAAGGCCAAAGCCGCGCTTGCGGGCTTCAGTGGGGATGAGGCTGCATTTTTACGGGCATTGGCCGACTATACGGTCACCAGGGCGGCCTGACATGCCTGACACGCATATTATGACGGCACAGGACGTTTCAGCGGGGGCCGGAACGGTCCAGACCTCGGGCATACCGGAAGCTGGCGTGCGGAATGCAAGCCAGCCGGCCGGCCTTCTTGACGGCATTGAGCGCCCCTCACAGCTTGTGGGCATGGATGATGCCGTGCTTGCGCAGTTGGCGGGCGAGGTGCGGCAGCGCATTATTGACGTGGTTTCGCGCAACGGCGGCCATCTTGCGCCGTCGCTGGGCGTGGTGGAACTGACGCTGGCGCTTCTTTCCACCTTCAATATCGAAGAAGACAAGCTGGTGTGGGACGTGGGCCATCAGGCTTATGCCCACAAGCTGCTTACCGGCAGGGCGCGGCAATTTCATACGCTGCGTTCCTTTGGCGGCATTTCCGGCTTTCCGCGTATGGCAGAAAGCCCTTATGACCATTTTGGCGTAGGGCATTCCTCCACATCCATTTCTGCCGCCCTGGGCATGGCTTTGGCCCGCGACCTTTCCGAGCTCAAGCACCATGTGATAGCCGTGATCGGTGACGGTTCCCTTACGGCCGGAGAAGCCTTTGAGGGGCTTAACCTGGCCGGACATATGGGGCGGCGGCTTATTGTGGTGCTCAATGACAATGAAATGTCCATTTCGCCCAATGTGGGGGCGCTTTCGCTTTTCCTGAGCCGCACGCTTTCGCGGCGCTGGGTGCGGCAGACCCGCAAAGAGGTGCTCAATTTCCTGCGCTCCATTCCCCGTATCGGCCAGAAACTGGCTGTATACGCCATGCGCGGCGAGTGGAGCTTCAAATCCTTCTTTACGCCGGGCATGCTGTTCGAGGCGTTCCGTTTTAACTATATCGGCCCTGTGGACGGCCATGACCTGCCGAGCCTGCGCCGCCATCTGCAAATGGCAGCCGCTGTCGAGGACGGCCCCGTGCTGCTGCATGTGCGCACTCAAAAAGGTAAAGGCTACGCTCCGGCAGAAAAAAACCCCACCCTTTATCACGGGGTGGGCCTGTTCACGCCCGAAACCGGGCAGCCGGTTCCTTCCACGGCCAAGGTTCCGTCCTTTACCGGAATTTTCAGTAAAACCCTGGTGGAACTTGCTGAAAAGGATGAAAGAATTATCGCGATTACGGCGGCCATGCCCGAAGGAACCGGTACGGACAGCTTCCGTCAGCGTTTTCCGGATCGCTTTGTGGACGTGGGCATTTGCGAGCAGCATGCCGTGACCTTTGCCGCCGGGCTTGCCAGCCAGGGATACAGACCGGCGCTCGCCATTTATTCCACGTTTTTGCAGCGTTCTTACGATCAGGTGGTGCACGACGTCTGCATCCAGAATCTGCCGGTCACACTTTGCGTTGATCGCGCGGGACTTGTGGGCGAGGACGGGGCCACACATCACGGAGCCTTTGACATCGCCTATCTGCGGCATATTCCGCAGATGAGCCTGCTGGCTCCGCGCAACGAGGATATGCTGCGCCACTGCCTGCTCACCTCGCTGAACCACGATGGCCCCTGCGCGTTGCGGTATCCCAGAGGCGCAGGCTTTGGTGTGCCTTTTGAAGGCCTGCCGCGTCTGCTCACCCCCGGCAGGGGAGAACTGCTTCAGGACGGGGAAAATATCGCCATCATCGCCGTGGGCAACCGCGCCCATCCCGCGCTGGAGGCGGCGGCGCAGGCCGAGCAGACCCTGGGCTTCCGGCCTCTTGTTTTTGATCCCGTGTGGCTCAAGCCTTTGCCCGAAGAGCAGCTTGCCTCCATTGCGCGCCGCTTTGACCGCATTCTTTTTGTGGAAGAAGGCGTTCTTGCCGGTGGCTTTTCCTCGGCAGTGCTGGAATTTTATGCGGACAAGGGCCTCTTGCGCGGCCAGCGCATCAAACGTCTTGGCCTGCCTGACAGCTTTGTGGAGCACGGCAGCCAGTTGCGCTTGCGCGAACTGGTGGGGCTGCGCACAAAAAATATTGCGGCAGCCATTGTAGAGCTGGCAGGGCAGAAGTAACGGGGCGCGTGAAGGCGGATTAGTAATCGCAGTGCGATGTTTCCGCCGGACAGGGGATCGGTGAAAATTGGCCGCACCGTGTGTTTTGCACAGGCTTGTTCATGTGGCAGGCAAACCGGAGAATACATGCTCTCCGGCTTGCCTGCCATTTTCATTTTATGGGATGCGTTTGGCCGCCTGCGCGGCGGGCGGCAAGGCGGGGTGCTCCGG
>NZ_JBAIYW010000490.1:0-3735 GCF_036763055.1 Desulfovibrio sp. 1214_IL3152
CCCGCGCTGCTTGAAGCCCGCGACCGCCAGGCCGTGCCGTCGGTAACGGCTCCGCCCGAGGGCCTGGCCCTGGTAAGCGTGGAATACCGGGAGCCGAACATCTCCGCATAACGCCTGACGAAGCGCATTGCAGATGCAGATTTTCTTTCGCTCACGCACTGACGCAAAAGTCCCCATCTCTCGATGGGGAATTCTTTCTATCTAGAGCGGATTAATTCAATAATGGACATTCTCAAAATTAATCTGCTCTAGATCATTTCGTCCAGGTCGGAAGCCTGCTCCTGCGCCCTGAATTTCTGCTGCAGCATGATGGGCAACGCCTCCGGGTCCATCGGGTCATACTCAAACATGACCGCCGTGCCGAAGCAGGAAAAATACTTGCTGCCGTCGGGGTGAAAAGCCACATTTTCGCTGTAGCCCACAATGGCCTGCGCGCCCTTGTTCATGGCGCGTGCGGCCATGCCGAAAAAAGCCTCGTCAGAATCAAAGCCCCGGCAGCACACAAGACCCAGCACCTTGGCAATGCGGCGGCCTTCCACCTGATGCGTGGTCACCACAGGAAAACGCCCGGCCATAAACACCTCGCGCACCCGCGCGCTGGCGTCCGACATGCGCACTTTCTTTTCAGCTTTACGCGCCTTTTTTTCATGACCGCCCAGTAAAAAGAACATGCCTGACCTCCAGAAGCAGTGGAATGGCAGCGCGGCGCACTGCCTGATACCAGCTATATGCAAAGGTCTTGCCAAAAAAACTTATTATTATAATTCAGCATAATACATGGGAAATATGTTTTCTTGTCATCAAATTGACAACCAGGCGCACATGACGTCGCAAGACAGAAAAAGCCCGCCAAAAGCGGGCTTTTTCTGTCTTGCCGTGTCTGCGGCGACACGTTGACACGTTCCAGAGCAGTTTGCGAATGAAATGAGTTAGAGCAATTTCACTTTGAAATTGCTCTGGCGGCTGCGTGAGCAGTCGCCCGCCGCGAAGGCGTAAGCGCAATTTATTTGCGCGGTTAAACGCCGAAGCGAGCGTGTCTTAAACTTTGAAAATGTACATTTTCAAAGTTAATCTGCTCTAATTGCTCTGCAAGAATTTTCAGGAAAATCCTTGCCAAGAAATACGAGCAGGCAGGCTTTTGCCTGCCGTAAGTGAGCATTTCAAGTGCTAAACGCTCTATTGAGCGGGCTGTTTTTTGCTTTCCTCGCCATGCTTTTCGGGGCGCAGAATGCGGCAAATGGGCTGTGCCGTGGCCCGGCCGGAGAATATTTCCTCCGAAGAGGCATCCAGGGCATGGGGCAGCACTTCGTCCACATGCTCCACAAAGACAATTTCAAGGTCTTTCAGCACCTCGTCCGGCACTTCTTTAAGATCCTTTTCGTTGTCACGGGGCATGAGCACTTTCTTGATGCCGCTGCGGCGCGCGGCCAGCAGTTTTTCGCGCAGGCCGCCAATGGGCAGCACGCGCCCCCGCAGGGATATCTCACCTGTCATGGCTACATCGTTGCGCACGGGAATGCCCAGCAAGGCCGAGGTAATGGAAGTGGCAAGGGTAATGCCCGCCGAGGGACCGTCCTTGGGTGTGGCCCCCGAGGGTACGTGCACATGTATATCCACCTTGCGGTGAAAGCGCGTATCAAGACCCAGCACTTCGGCCCGTGAGCGCACGTAGGAAAGCGCGGCCTTGGCCGATTCCGTCATGACCTCGCCAAGTTTGCCCGTGGTCACCACCTGACCGGAACCGGCCATAAGTGTCGTTTCCACCAGCAGTATCTCGCCGCCGCGCTGATTGTAGGCAAGCCCGGCGCACACACCCACCTGCGGCTCGGCCTCGCGCTCGTCATGCCGGTATTTTTTGACGCCGAGCATGGCGGGCAGGCTCTGACGCGAAATGTTCACGCACCTGTCCGTATTTTCTTCTTCCACCAGCTTGATGGCGGTTTTGCGGCACAGGGCGGCAATTTCACGTTCAAGGTTACGCACGCCCGCCTCGCGGGTGTAGGAGCGGATGATCTCAAGAACGGCATTGTCCGAAACCCGGATATTGCTTTCCTTGAGTCCGTGCTCCTCTATCTGGCGAGGCAGCAGAAAGTGCCGCGCAATGTGGCGTTTTTCTGTTTCAAGATAGCTGTTAAGCTCTATTATCTCCATACGGTCCAGCAAGGGCACGGGGATGGTGTGCAGCGAGTTGGCCGTGGTGATAAAGAATATCTTGGACAGGTCGTATTCCAGGTCCAGATAGTGGTCCATAAAGGTGTGGTTCTGCTCCGGGTCCAGCACTTCCAGCAGGGCCGAGGCCGGGTCGCCCCGGTAGTCGGAGGTCATCTTGTCCACTTCGTCCAGACAGAAAAGCGGATTGTTGTATTTCACCCGCTTGAGCGACTGGATGATCTTGCCCGGCAGCGCCCCCACATAGGTACGGCGGTGACCGCGTATTTCGGCCTCATCGCGCACGCCGCCAAGAGACAGGCGCACAAAATCGCGCCCGGTGGCCTTGGCTACAGACCGCGCCAGTGACGTCTTGCCAACGCCGGGAGGCCCCACAAAGCAGAGAATCGGCCCCTTCAGGCCCTGGGAAAGCTTTTGCACCGCAAGATACTCAAGGATGCGTTCCTTGGGTTTTTCAAGGCCATAGTGGTCGCCGTCCAGAATATTGCGGGCTTTTTCGATGTTGATATCAACCTGCTTGAGGTCATTCCAGGGCAGGTCGAGTATCCAGTCCACGTAGTTGCGCACCACCGTATATTCCGCAGCCGAAGGCGGCATGCTGCGCAGCTTCTTGGCTTCGCCAAGGGCCTTCTGGCGCGCTTCTTCGGGCATGTCGCGCGCTTTGAGCTTTTGCTCGATCTCGTCCACCTCGGCCTGGGGATCGTCATCACGCCCCATTTCCTTGTTGATGGCCTTGATCTGCTCGTTAAGGTAATATTCGCGCTGATTGCGCTCCATCTGTACCTTGACGCGATTTTTGATGCGCTTTTCCACCGTAGCCAGCGCCACCTCACCATGAAGCAGCTCATAGGCCAGCTCCAGCCGCTCGGTCACGTCGTCCATCTCCAGGGCCTGCTGCTTTTTGCGGTAGTCCACCTTGAGATTGGGAATGATGGAATCGGCCAGGGGGCCAGGATCATGCAGCGCCAGCATGGAAAGCACAGACTCCTGCGAAAGCTTCTTGTTGCCCTTGGCAAACTCGTCCAGCGTCTCATGAACCGCGCGCACAAGAGCCTCACGCTCTTCAGGACGGCTTTGCGTTTCGCCGCGCCGGGATGCGTACACTATGGCGCAGTGCTCATTTTCCTGCAGGTCTGTCCAGTCGGCACGGTACATGCCTTCAAACAGCACCTTGATGGTTCCGTCAGGCAGACGCAGCATTTGCAGCACCTTGCTGACCACGCCCACGGGAGCCAGGTCTCCGGCTTCGGGCTTTTCCAGTTCGGGCTCAAGCTGGGCCACCAGAAAAATCTGTTTGCTGTAGCTGGCCTGAGCGGCCTCTATGGCCTTGATGGAGGCTTCACGCCCTACAAAAAGCGGCATGATGGAACGCGGAAACATGACCACCTCACGCAAAGGCATGACGGGCAGTTCCACAAGTTTTCCAGTACCGCGTACGAATTCAGTCATAGTTTTCCCCTGAAAGGCCGTGGGCCGCATTGGCACGACCCCATAGCTTGGGAGATTGGAGCGGATTGCGGCAAAGGGCGCCTCCGCTCTGCCGCCGCGCACGGTGCAGCGCGCCGC
>NZ_JBAIYW010000312.1:0-3735 GCF_036763055.1 Desulfovibrio sp. 1214_IL3152
GGGCCGGGGGCGTCGTGGGGGCGCGGCCCCGTGCCATCAGGATTTCCGGCAAGCTCAAGGCCGAAGCAGTGCAGGGTAAGCCGGTAGGTAGTGTAGCCGTGGCGGATGACGCCGTATCTGGCCGTCACCTGCACCTCAAATCCCGTTTCTTCCATAAATTCGCGAACCACGGCCTGTTCCGGGCTTTCGCCCGGCTCAACCCTGCCTCCGGGAAATTCCCACAGATTGCCCCATACTCCAGAGGCCGGGCGCTTTTGCACAAAAAGTTTTTCTCCGCAGCGCAGCACGCCTGTGACCGCATTGACCGGGGTTATGACGGCCCGCTTGCCCGGAACCGGCCGCTGATCTTCAATGCCCAGATGGCGGCTTGTGCAGAAAGCCTCCAGAGGGCAGGAGGCGCAGCGCGGTTTTTTGCGGCACACAAGCGCCCCAAGCTCCATCATGGCCTGGTTGTGGGCGCGGGCCTTGCCTTCGGGAACAAGCCTGAGCGCCCACCGGTGGATGACGGCTGCGGCAGGCTCCTGCTTGACCGGGCTGTCCACGTCAAAAATGCGCGAAACAACACGCTCCACATTGGCGTCAACGCAGGGCAGTTTTTCTTCAAAGGCAATGCTGGCAATGGCCCCGGCCGTGTATGGCCCCACCCCGGGCAGGGCGCGGATGTCAGCAGGATCGCGGGGGAATATGCCACCATGTTCGGCCATGATTTTACGGGCCGCCGCATGGATGTGCCGCGCGCGCGAGTAGTAGCCAAGCCCTTCCCACATGCGCAGCACGTCTTCTTCATGCGCGGCCGCCAGGGCGGCAATGTCGGGGAAGCGTTCCATCCAGCGGATGAAATAGCTTACGCCGCGCTCCATCTGCGTCTGTTGCAGCATGACCTCAGAAATCCAGACCTCATACGGCGTATAGCTGTTCCGCCACGGCAGGGCGCGCTGGTGGACGGCAAACCAGTCCAGCAGGGCGTTTTGCAGCGCGGGGACATGGTCTTCCGGCGGAAAATAGCGTGGCGGGCGGCCTGGGGAAATTTGCGCAACGGCCTCTTCCAGTCCGGGCAGCGGATTGGAGACGGCGCGGGAATTTTTGCCTGTTTTGGGGGCTGCGGGGGATTTTATGGCTTTCGGGGACATGTGGGCAGTCTATACCCGGCGGCGGGCATTGTCATCTGGCGGGGCATGGCCTATATTCCGGGGCGGGCGCATCCCGGCCTTTGCCGTAGCGCGCCGCCACCACAAGTAGCAAGGAGCTGTCATGGCTGATAATCCCACGGTTTTGCTGGAAACCACGTCCGGCGACATTTTGCTGGAACTTTTCCCCGACAAGGCCCCGAAAACCGTTGCCAACTTTCTGCAGTATGTGGATGATGGTTTTTACAACAATACCATTTTCCACCGCGTTATCCCCGGCTTCATGATCCAGGGCGGCGGCCTCGGCGCGCGCATGGACGAAAAAGCCACGCGCGAGCCTGTTGCCAACGAGGCCGATAACGGCGTGAAAAACGAGCGCGGAACCATCGCCATGGCCCGCACGCGTGACCCGCACAGCGCCACCGCCCAGTTTTTTATCAACCTGGTGGACAATGATTTTCTCAACCACAGCGCCCCCACCCTTGACGGCTGGGGCTACTGCGCGTTCGGCCGCGTGACCGAGGGCATGGAAATTGTTGAAAAGATTGCCAAGGTTAAAACCAAGAGCATGGGCATGCACGAAAACGTGCCTGTGGACATGGTGCTCATTACCGGGGCCAGCCGCTTCGAGTAATATTTTGCCGCCGCAAGGCGAGCAGTCAGTGCGCAAGGGCAGGTCGACGACGGGCTATTTATGCCGTCGAAATGCCCCGGCCTTGCAGCGCGAAGCGCTGCAAGGCCCGCGAGGTTGGCGCAGGCGGTCTTTGCCGCCGTTAAACGCAATCTCACGACGAAACTGCTCAAAAGGCGCGTCCCGGTCTTGTACCCGAGGGCGCGCCTTGTTTTTTGGGTATCTGCCGGCAGAAATCATGCGCTGCTGCGGGCCTCGATTTTTGTTCAGCCTGAAGCACCGCGCAAAATCACCGCCCGATGGGGGCAGCCCGGGCTGCGGGCATCTGTGGTATCCGCTTTGCACTCGCCGGGGACTTTGCTATGCTGGCATTGACCGGAGCGCCCGGCGGCTGTGCCGCCGCATCGGACCGGCGCGCCGGGACATCTCCACCACCAACGTAAGGAGACCCTTATGTCCCGTGATATCATCAATGCCATCCAGGCTCCCTATCGCCATTCCTGGAGCCTGCTCACCCAGTTTATGGATGTCTGCCCGGAGAATATCTGGAATGAAACGCGCGGCGGCTGGCCTGTCTGGCAGCAGATAGCCCATACCATTGCCGTGCTGAACTTCTTTACCCTGGGCGAAAATGAAGCCCCTCTGCCCGCACCCTGCGACCAGGCCACGCTGATGCTCAAAATGCAAGGCTCCTGCGCTGTCAGCAAGGATGCCATGCGTGACTATGCGGAGGCTGTGCGCCTGTGTGTGGATGGCTGGCTGGAAGGCATTTCGGACGCGGATCTCGTCCGGGTACACACGGTGCTGAGCAAAAAAGTCGGCAGGGACGTCACCTATGGGGCGGCCGTAGCCATGCTTGCCAGCCACACCTGTTACCACATTGGTTCCTGTGACGCGGCCCTGCGCGACAACGGCCTGCCCGGAGTGTTTTAGCGCGATTGCATCGCGGGGCTGTTGCGGCGGCTGCGCGAGATGGCTGGCTGCGAATGCCTGCCCGAATGTCTGCCGTGGTTTGCGTGATGCCATCGCGGGTCAAACCATGCCTTTGTTTTTCATCGCGCTTCTGCGCCCGCGTTTGCGAGCCATCTGCCAGAAAATCTCCAATACCGCTTCATAACGGGGCAGTCACCGGCCCGGGCCGCCCCGTATGCATGAACACAGCGGCAATCTGTCGGCTGCCGGGCCATATAAAACAAGGAGAAAGCCATGACCACATGGAAGAGTGACCCCGCCCATTCCCGCCTTGGCTTTGTTGTCAGGCATATCACGATTACAGATATAAGCGGCAGGTTTGCGGAATTTACCGCCTCGGTCCAGATCGGCAAGGATGACCTTTCCGACGCAAAATTCAACATGGCCGCACGCGTGGCCGCCATTGACACCGATGTGCCCGCGCGGGACGAGCACTTGCGCAGTGCTGATTTTTTTGAAGCCGAAACCTATCCTGAAATCACCTTTGCCAGCAGCCAGGTTCGCATGGAAGGCAAGGGCGAAGGCAAGATCAGCGGGGCGCTGACCCTGCACGGCGTCACAAAGGACGTGACGTTCAGTATCCGGGCCAGCGAAGTGGTGACCAACCCCATGAACAATGCTCCTACCCGCGCCTTCAAGGTGTGGGGCAGTATAAAGCGGAGCGAGTTTGGCCTTGGCCCCAGTATTCCTGCGCTTATTGTAGGCGAGGAGGTTCATGTTACGGCTGATGTGGAGTGCTCCCCCGCCTAGGGCCTTGAACACCAGAAATGCCCGCCCGTGGCGACAGGACGTCAAATGCCCGTTCCGGATCACCGGAACGGGCATTTTTGCCGACAGGTAAAACTGGGGAGCAAATTCGGGCATCGGGCCTGAGGGCATAGAGCAATTTCACTTTGAAATTGCTCTGGCGGCTGCGTGAGCAGTCGCCCGCCGCGAAGGCGTAAGCGCAATTTATTTGCGCGGTTAAACGCCGAAGCGAGCGTGTCTTAAACTTTGAAAATGTAC
>NZ_JBAIYW010000219.1:0-3707 GCF_036763055.1 Desulfovibrio sp. 1214_IL3152
GGGGCTGTCCGTGTGGTCCGGCATGCGGGGGGCCGCAGCCGGAAGCGCCGTAGCGCTTCCGGCCTGGCGGGCGAAAAACGCCCTATTTTTTGGCATAGGGGATGTAGCCCGCGCCGGACACGATCTTTTGCCCGACGGGAGTGAAAATATAGTCCACAAATGCCTTGGTGATGCCCTGCGGCTCACCCTTGGTATTCATGTACAGCAGGCGCGTGACCTTGTATTCGCCTGAAGCGGCGTTTTCCTGGCTGGGGGCCACACCGTCAATACTTACTCCCTTTATGCTGTCGTCCAGATGGCCGATACCCACATAGCCGATGGCGTTGGGATCCTGGCTGACGGCCGTTTTCATGGCCCCGTTGGAACTGACCACATTGGCCTTGATGGAAGGAGTGTCCTTGTCCACGGCGCGTTCTTCAAAGGTTTCGCGCGTGCCGCTGCCGTCTTCGCGCACATAGAGGGATATGGGAGCGTCAGCGCCGCCCACTTCCTTCCAGTTTCCGATCTTGCCGGAAAAAATATCCTTTACCTGCCCCCTGGTCAGCCCTGCGACCTTGTTGGCCGGATTGACGGCCACAGCCACGCCGTCAATGGCAAAAGGAAAGGTCACAAGGCCGTATTTTTCCACTTCCACAGGCTTGAGGGCGCGGCCGGTATTGCCGATCTGCACAATACCCTCGCCCACTTTCTGCACTCCCACGCCGGAGCCGCCCCCCGCCACGGTAATGCGGATGCCGGGGTTAACGGCCATGATCCGCTTGGCGGCCTCTTTCATAACAGGAATGTGTGCCGTGCCGCCCGCAATATCCACAACCCCCTTCTGCCCCTTAAAAGCGTCCAGAGGGTCAGAGGGCGAAGCGGCAAAGGCCGTGCCAAGGCCGCACATCAGCAGAACAGCCGCAAGAATTCCACGTTTCATGACAGTCTCCTACGGTTAGCGTGAACAAAAAGCGCGGACGCACCACGCAGTGTACAGCAACAGACGCGACCACGTCGCCGGGAGTCGGATGAAAAATGGAAAGCCGCCCTCGCGGCGCAGTACGAAAACCGCCCGCTAACCGAGCAAGGGAGACATCCAGCCCCACCCGACAGACGGTCAGGTGACGCCGGAAATAGAGAACAGAGCTTCACGGGCGGCCATCGCCGCCATATGCGGCATGCTGCCCGCATTGGCCGTGAAAGCCCCAAGGGCGGCACGGCCAATGCTTTGTGGTGAGGCCCTATGGAACCTGGAGGAAATGCTCATACCTCGGGTCTATCTGATGGGCGGGAACCGGTCAAGCCGCGCCGGAGCACGCCCCGCCGTCCGCCCGGAAGGAACGTTTTTTGTGCCGGGGCCGAAACGCACAGGCAGAACAGCACAAAAACGTTTATAATCCAAAAAAGCGCCTGGCATTGACGCCGCACTGCCGCCAAAGCTCTTCCGCATCCTGTCCGCGCGCTTCCGCCACCGCCCGCGCGGTAAACACGGTAAAGGCAGGCTCGTTGCGCTTGCCGCGCCAGGGTACGGGGGCAAGATACGGGGCGTCCGTTTCCAGCATAAGGCGGTCGGAGGGAATGCAGGCCACCGCTGCGCGCAGTTCCTCATTGGCCCTGTAGGTCACGGGGCCGGGTACGGACACATGCCAGCCGTTACTCACGATGCGGCGGGCCAGATCCGGCCCTTTGCCGAAGCAGTGCCACAACAGCGGATACCCGGCAAAACCCTGCGACTCAAGAACCATGAGTGTTTCTTCCTCCGCCTCGCGGCAGTGGATCACCACAGGGCGCTCCAGTTCACGGGCCAGCCTGAGCTGCGCGGTAAAAACCTCGTACTGCACCTCACGGGGGCAATCGTCCCAGTAAAAATCCAACCCGATTTCGCCCACAGCCTTGAGACGCGGCTCTTCCGCAAAAGCGCGGCGCATGGCTTCGATAACTTGGGGCGTGCAGTCGCGCCCGTGGCAGGGGTGAACGCCAAACAAAAAGAAAACCTGGGGATGCTCCGCAAAATAATGTCGTCGCGCGGCAAAGTGGTCGGGGCTGAGAAACACGTTGCCCACATGGCTGATGCCGCAGACAGCGGCTCTTTCCAGCACGGCTTCGCGGTCCAGGTCAAACTCCTCGCCGTCCAGATGGGCGTGGCTGTCGACGCCTTCCGGCGGCAAGGGAACGGAAACGGGATCAATGCGGTTAGTGGATTTTTTCGACATGCTTACCTCGCGCCGTTACATACCAACGAGTGCCGCCAAGGGCAAGGGCAAGGCCCGGCGGCAACGCCATTGCCAAGACAGAACAATGGGGCTATGCTGAACCGGTTTTGCTATCCTAGAGCATTTTTGCATTGAGAATATCCATTCTCAATGCTTGCAAAACGCCCGCTTCGGCGCGTAACAGCGCGAATAAATTGCGCTTACGCCTCTGCGACGGGCGTCTGCTCACGCAGTTGCCAGAGCAATTTCAAAGTGAAATTGCTCTAAAAACATTTTATGTTTGAGAACATACATGCTCAAAGTCTTACAATGCCCACTGCGGCGTCCATCTGCGCCAATATAGTGTGCTTGCGCCTTTGTGGCGGGCGGCTGCCAGAGCAGCCGCCGGAACGGATTCAAGGCAACATTGCTTCACTTTTGGTCTCACACCACTTTTTCCGGGGGAAATATGCATCTCCGTAAACGTATACTGGTCACGGGCGGTTCGGGCTTTCTCGGTTCGCACCTGTGCGAAAGGCTGCTCAACGAAGGGCATGAAGTTCTTTGCGTGGACAATTTCTTTTCCAGCGCCCGCGCCAATGTTGAGGAATTTCTCGACAACAGAAGGTTCGAGCTGATCCGCCACGATGTAACCTTTCCCCTGTATGTGGAAGTGGACGAGATATACAATCTGGCCTGCCCGGCCTCTCCCATCCACTACCAGCACGACCCGGTACAGACCATCAAAACCTGCGTCCACGGGGCCATCAACATGCTGGGCCTGGCAAAAAGGGTCAAGGCGCGTATCTATCAGGCGTCCACCAGCGAAGTATACGGCGACCCCGAAATACACCCGCAGACCGAAGACTACTGGGGGCATGTGAACCCCAACGGCATCCGCTCGTGCTACGATGAAGGCAAACGCTGCGCCGAGGCCCTGTTCTTCTCCTACTGGCGGCAGAGCGGCCTGCCCATCAAGGTGGGGCGCATCTTCAACACCTATGGCCCCAAAATGCACCCCAACGACGGGCGCGTGGTATCCAACTTTATCATTCAGGCGCTTAAGGGCCAGCCCATCACCATTTATGGCGACGGCAGCCAGACACGCTCTTTCTGCTATGTGGACGACCTTATCGAATGCATGGTGCGCCTCATGGCCTCTCCCGAAGACTTCATCGGCCCGATGAACATGGGCAACCCCGGCGAATTCACCATTCGCGAGTTGGCCGAGAAAGTTGTGGACATGACCGGCAGCAAGTCTGTGATCAGTTACGAACCGCTGCCCGGTGATGACCCCAAACAGCGCCGGCCCGACATTACCCTGGCACGCGAAAAACTTGGCTGGGAACCGCAGGTCAAACTGGAAGACGGGCTGAAAAAAACCATCGCCTACTTTGACAGCATGTTAAAACTGGGCATGGCCTGACCCTTGCCCGAAAGCCAACCTATGCCATGACGCTCTTTATCATAACTCTGCTTGTCCTGGCGGCGGCTGCCGCCGCCATGGCCCTGCTCGCGCTGCTGCCCTCTCCGGCG
>NZ_JBAIYW010000187.1:0-3675 GCF_036763055.1 Desulfovibrio sp. 1214_IL3152
GAGAAGAGTGTAGTATGATGGCTCAAGTCCAAAATCTCCTTGTGTGGCAAGTTGTTGTGGTAACTTCTTATACCACATACTGCTGAGATTTTGGACTTTTTTGTTACCCCTTAGCCGGACAGCAATGTTACGCGCAACAGTTACAAATCCATCATGCCAGCCATGCTCAAAGACCTAGACTGGCAACTCTCAGATGTGGGCATGCTGAGCACCATTTTTTATATCGTTTACGGCTCTTCCCGGTTTATTGGCGGCATCATGAGCGACAAAGCCAACCCACGGTATTTCATGGGTGTCGGCCTTATCATCACAGGCATTATCAATATTGCCTTTGGTATGAGCTCATCGCTGCTGGCTCTGGCCATTTTGTGGGGTCTTAATGCCTTTTTCCAAGGCTGGGGCTGGCCCCCCTGTACGAAAATTCTCACCACATGGTACTCGCGCAATGAGCGCGGCTTCTGGTGGGCAGTGTGCAACACCTCGCACAACGTGGGCGGCGCTATCATTCCCCTGCTGGCTGGCTGGCTGGCCATACACTATGGCTGGCGTTACGGCATGATTGTTCCAGGTATTATCGGCATTGTGGCCGGCATCATTCTTTGCATCATCATGCGGGACAAACCGGAATCTATGGGGCTGCCTCGTGTAGGCGAATGGCGCAAGGACGAGCTGGAACTTGAGCAGGTAAAAAAAAGCGAAAGCTCTCTCACCACATGGCAGGTACTACGCCGCTACGTGTTTACCAACAAATACATCTGGCTTTTGGCCATTTCCTACGTGCTTGTGTATGTCGTGCGCATTGGCGTCAATGACTGGGCCAATATGTATCTGGTGAAGGAGCACGGCGTCGACCTGCTTGTGGCCAACAGCGCCATCACCATGCTCGAGATCGGCGGCTTCATCGGCACCATCGTCGCCGGATGGGGATCGGACAAATTGTTCAAGGGCAACCGCATCCCTATGAACATCATCTTTATGCTGGGCATCATGTGCTCTGTGGGCGCGCTCTGGCTTCTGCCCTTAAGCTCCAAGCTCGCTCTGGGCTCCGTGTTTTTCCTTATCGGCTTCTTCATTTTTGGTCCCCAGATGCTCACCGGCATGGCCGCTGCCGAAGTTTGCCACAAGGAATATGCGGGCACGGCCACGGGTTTTGTGGGGCTTTTCGGATACCTGGGAGCGGCCTGCACCGGCCTGCCTTTAGCGATGATCATAGAGAGCACAAGCTGGAATGGCTTCTTTATCGTCATGACCGCAGCGTCATTGCTTTCGGCCATACTTATCGTGCCCATCATCGGCGGAAAAAAGTAAGTAACTACCGCAAGCTCTTGTTAACGGCAGGGAGTGTTTTCAACTCTTCCCAGGTATTACCCCTACCGTTTTCACTTGTTACGATGCCATGCCTACCCTACTTAAAACCAAGGAGAAACAATGAAACGCATCGCGACTCTTTTTCTTGCTGCCGGACTGCTGTTCAGCACGATTACCGGAGCCAGTGCAATTGACTTTAAAGCTATGGGGCAGTGGCGTATGGGGTTTGGTGTAAGCGAAATATCCCCCATAAAGCAGTACCGAAAGAGCGATAGCGCCAGCCAGACCAAGGGAAGCAAGGAGGATATCTTTCAGGCCGCCCAGAGATTGCGCATACAACTGGATGCGGTGGCCTCCGAAGCCTTGTCTGGAACAGTGTATTTTGAAATTGGCACGATGCAATGGGGCAAAAGCAAAAACGGCGCGGCCCTCGGCGCAGATGGCTCAGATCAGATAAAGCTCAAGCGCGCCTATCTCGATTGGGTTGTGCCTCAGACCGAAATTGGATTTCGCATGGGCATTCAGGGCGTTGAGCTCCCAAAGGTGGCAGGTGGTTCGGCGGTTATGAAAACTGACGTGGCTGGTGTAGCCGCTTCCTACAAGTTCAATGAAAATTGGGGCGCCACGGCCCTTTGGGCTCGCCCTCTTAACGACAACTACGATGGTGGCGATAATCCAGCGCACAAGAACTATCTGGACAATATGGACCTGTTCATTCTGACGGTTCCTATGCAGTTTGGCGGCATATCCGCAACCCCCTGGGTCATGTATGGCATGATTGGAGCCAATGCGCTTGACGGCTACAAAGACTCATGGAGCACGGCAGATGGCAACCTGGACTACACGCTGCGGCCTTACCCCAACATGACTGGCGGAAAAAACATTGGGAACACCAGCAAGGGGTATGGTAACGCGGTCTGGTTCGGGCTTCCACTTACTCTTTCGCTGTGGGATCCGCTGAAAATCGAAGTGGACCTCAACTATGGATACGTTGAAAGTATGGGACGCTTTGACGCGCAAAAAAACGGCGTAGTCAAACGCTCCTGCACCGAACGCCAAGGTTTTGTAGGCAAGGCCCTTGTTGAATACAAACTGGATTGGGGAGCGCCGGGCATCTTCGGCTGGTACGGCACTGGCGATAGTGGCAATCCCAAGAATGGATCCGGCCGTATGCCTTCCATCGTTCCCAACGGCAGCCTTACTTCCTTCATGGGCGATGGCAATATGGGCTGGATCCGTCAGGACTTTAACGTGAGCTATTCCGGCAGTTGGGGTATAGGCGCGCAAATGCGCAATCTGGGCTTCATCGACGACCTCACCCACACTTTGCGCGTGGCTTACTGGGGTGGCACCAATAGCACCAATATGGTCAAGTATATGGATTCTGCCTATGCGTGGAGCGGCGGCTGGAATAAATCTGACGGACCTTACTTGACAACCAATGACGGCCTGCTCGAATTTAATCTGATAAACAGCTATAAAATATACGAAAACCTTGAAATGAACATAGAGCTGGACTACATAGCCAACTTTATGGACAACGACACGTGGAAAAAGGCCGGGGCGCGAAACACCAGTTTTGACAAACAGGACGTATGGAAGGCTCAGATCATCTTTGAATATACCTTCTAAAGTGCTACCGGTTTTCAGATTGCTTGGCTTGCTGTCCGCCCTGCGCGAACTGGCGCAGGCCCTGGAAGACCCACCGCGGTTCTGACCCTGCGCATGGCCTGAAAACGATTGTTTCACAAAAAATCCCGCAGAAATTGCGGGATTTTTGCATTTGCGCGGAACAGCGGACGCAAGAACCTGAAGCAGGTATTTATGGACGGTCATCCTTTGTGCTGCCCAGCAGATGAGGCGCACGGCGCGATGCAGTTTGTTAGAGCAGTTTACGAATGAAACGAGTCAACTGCTCTGCAAGGATTTTCCTGAAAATCCTTGCCACGAAATGCGAGTAGGCAGGCTTTTGCCTGCCGTAAGCAAGCATTTCAAGTGTGAATTTCTCTAGACACGTGCCAGCGCGTTCTTTCGTACGACGGCATGGAGCAACAGTGGGAGATACCGGCAGGGAAGTTGGGGCGGAAGGAGTTTTGGAGGTGCGTGTGGAGGGCGAGAGGTGTCTTTTTGAAGGCCCGTGTGCAGGGCAAAAGAAGTTTCGAAGGCATCTTTGGAGGGCAAGAGTTCGCCTGTCCTGCGGGGTCGGTAGTGTCCAGAATTTTTCGCACATTTTGTAGCTACCATGTGGTGTCAGGTCTGGCGCTGTCTTGAAGCTGGCGCGTGCTTTGCGAGCGGGACGCTAAGTGGCGATCCCGCGCTGCAATGCCCGTGACGGCATGGGGCTATGCCGATACTTCTTGATTCATA
>NZ_JBAIYW010000047.1:0-3631 GCF_036763055.1 Desulfovibrio sp. 1214_IL3152
GTGGCGCCGTCGGCAACCATCTTTTTGACGGTGTCAGGAGTCGCGGACACGCGGCGTTCGCCGTGCATGATTTCCTTCGGCACACCGATAGTCATACCCTGAAACTTCATTGTAAGGCTCCTTGAAGGTTAATGGTGCTCCACGAAAAATTTTGATCGACAAAATAAAATCAGCACTTGGCAGGCGCTGCCGTAAGAAAAGCAAGACATATGCCAAGACCACACGTTAAAATATTTCTTTTTATTTCAGATTATTGAAAATATTTCATTTCAGCTTCGGCCCTTTTTCAACCTCCAGGGGATGCACTACAGCATCATTTTGAGAAAAATATCTCAAGATGAACCGAAACTGATTTAAACCACTTCTGCAAAAGTGCGGCTGTAAAATGCCCAAGCGCAAACCGCTGGCAAGAACCCGGAATAAGGGTTTGCCAAAGCACGACAATGGGCGTAGTGAAATTTTTCATGCCAGCGTATATTGTTATTACTGTCCTCTTTGCCGCCCTGTTGCACGCTCTGTGGAACATCATCGTCAAGGGCGGAGAAAACAAACTCTTCGAAACCGGCCTTAACGCCCTTGGCGCAGGCATTGGCGCGGCATGCATTGTTCCCTTTCTTCCCCTTCTTGACCCTGCCTGCCTGCCCTATCTCGGCATGTCCTGCATTTGCCACTTCACCTACTATATCTGCATTGCTGAGGCGTACAAGAAGGTAGACCTTACTTTTGCTTACACCATCATGCGCGGCAGCGCCCCGCTGCTTACATCGCTGGCCATGCTTTTTTTTGGAGAATCACTGAGCCTCGGCGCATGGTGCGGCGTGCTTACGTTGTGCTGCGGCGTTTTCTGCCTTGCAAGGGACAACGCGCAGCGCGGCGCAGGCAGGAATGCCGTGTTCATTTCACTGCGCACCTCTTTTGTCATTATGGGCTACACCCTGGCCGACGGCCTGGGCGCGCAGCACAGCGGCAATGCCATAAGCTATGCCTGCTGGATTTTTGTGCTCAACATCGTGCCGCTGCACGTCTTCATACTGCGGCGGCACGGCATGACCTACCTGCGCTATGTGCAAAAAAGGGCTGCCATCGGGCTTTTTGGCGGGCTGGCGGGGCTGGGTTCCTACGGCATAGCCATATGGGCCATGACCTTGGCCCCCATTGCCATGGTGGCTGCCCTGCGTGAAACTTCGGTGATTTTCGGCATGCTGCTGGCCGTGATTCTGCTGCATGAAAAATTTACGATCTGGCGGGGAATTGCCGTAATACTGGTCGCGTGCGGGGCCATGCTCTTGAAGCTGGCCTGACCCGCAAAGGCCGCCCCTTGCGGCAGCTGGGCCGACGGCAGTAACTGCTGCGATTGCCGCAACTGCGCCAGATGCAGCAACTGCCCAAACGGCTCAACTGCGCCAAAGCCAGAGACCCGCCCGGTATTACCGGGCGGGTCTCTGGGGTTTGCACAACAGGGCAAGCTTTGACGAGCATTGGCGTCAGGCGGGCTTTCTGGGTGCGCCCGCCTGACGCCTCGGGGGTTGTCACAGGAGGAGGGTGTGGACAATCCAATCCGCGGTCAACCTCTGCCTGGAAGGCTGGCCGGCTACGCCATTAGTGGGAGCACTCTACTAATGGCAAGAGCCGTGCCAGACATTATTATTTATACAACATATTATATTTATTTATTATTTATAAAAACACACTCTGGCGACCCTGACGAAATATGCGGCAATTTTACCCACCGAAACAGCTTGCCGAGTAAATTTTACTCACCCGGTACAGATGCCACCCTGCGCGCCTTGTGTAAGCCGTTTCTGGTAAGAACAGCGCTGTCTGCGGGCTGAAATCTTCCACCAAGCTTACGCCCAAGTTACCAGGCGATACCCCGTGCCTCGAGCAAGCTGAAGGCCAGCCGGGTCCAAGCCATAGCCTCGTCCGGGCCTGACCCAGACCCGAGCCAGGCGACAATCCAGTCTTGCCCTTAGAGCAGATTAACTTTGAAAATATACATTTTCAAAGTTTAAAACACGCTCGCTTCGGCGTTTAACCGCGCAAATAAATTGCGCTTACGCCTTCGCGGCGGGCGTCTGCTCGCGCAGTCGCCAGAGCAATTTCAAAGTGAAATTGCTCTAGCCCACGGCAGGAAAACGCAGCACCATCCAGACCACCACGGGAGCGATGGCCGCGGTGATAATGCCCGCCAGAATAAGCGCCAGTCCGGCCATGGCGCCCTGCTCCTCACCTTCCTGCAAAGCTGCCGCCGTCCCCTGCGCGTGAGACACCGTGCCGAGCGACAGGCCACGGGCAAACGGATCCTTCACGCCCGCAAGATTCAGCGTCCAGCCGCCCATGAGGGAACCAAGGGTTCCCGTGGCTACCACAAAGGCTGCCGCAAGAGAGGGTATGCCCCCGTAAAGTCCTGCAATCTCGATGGCAAAGGGGATGGAAACGCTCTTGGGTATGATGGAAATAACCACTTCCTGGGGCAGGCCGCCAAGCCGGGCTATCAGGCCCGCAGAAAACATGGCCACAAAGGTCCCTGCGCACACGCTGCCCAGAATGGCGAGAACATAGCGCAAAAGTACCTGCCTGTAGCGATACAGGGGCAAGGCCAGAGCCACGGTGGCAGGGCCGATGAACACGGTCATGATTTTCGCGGCGGGTTCATATACGGCATAGGAGATATCACAGACCACAAGAACCGTGATGATGATCGCCGCCCCAAGAGCCACGATATTGATCAGGGGGTGCTTGTAGCGCAGGTACAGGGCGCGCACCGCCATGTAGGCCAGCAGCGTGCCGAGGATGCAGAGAACCGTGCTTATGCTTACATAGGACTGCATGATTCTTCCTCCTTACGGCGGGTACGGCGGCGCAGGGCTCTGCCCAAAAGCCCCACTGCCAGCAGGGGCAAAATGGCCCCGATAACAACGGCTGCCAGCAAAATCCAGCCATAATCATAAAAAACGCCGCCCCACTGCATCAGGCCCACAGCCACGGGCACAAAGAAAAAAACCATATGCTTGAGCAAAAAATTGGCTGCCGTGCTTATGTGCTCCTCTTTAACCACACCAGTGAGCAAAAGAAGAAAAAGCACTATAATGCCAAGCACGTTTCCGGGCATGGGCAGGCCCGTAAAGCCCACCAGCCAGTTGGATGCCAAAAAAAGGGCCATCAGAAAGGCCATCTGCCACAAAAACTTCCATGTCTCTTTCATTCCCATACCACCACATTTGGGCCGCCGCGCGAACAATTTCGGCACTTGCCATTTGCCGGGGACTATATAATGGTGAAAACGTTCATGACAACTGAATAAAAATAACAAGCATATTCAATTTTGGTGAACATATGGAAATGACCGATCTGCGCACGCTCGTGAGCGTGATGGAAACAGGCAGCATCACGGCTGCGGCCAAGGCCCTGAATCGCGTTCCTTCGGGCGTGACCATGCGCATTCTTCAGTTGGAAGAAAGCCTGGGAGTACAGCTTTTTTTGCGCGAAAAAAAACGTCTTTACCCCACAGACAAGGCGCATACCCTGCATCAATACGCTCTCAGGATACTGGCCCTCACCGAAGAAGCCGAAAGCCGCGTGCGGGGCATGGCCCCGGGCGGCAAGTTCCGCATCGGCGCGCTGGAAAGCG
>NZ_JBAIYW010000212.1:0-3624 GCF_036763055.1 Desulfovibrio sp. 1214_IL3152
AGGGCCGAGCGGATGAGTTCGCCTGTGCCGTAGCTTGTGGTCTGCAGGGGATTGCGCTGTTCCGGCGGCACAAGGCCCAGGCCGCTGGCCGTTGCCATTTCAATGACGGCCGTGCCGCCATCGCCTGTAAGGCCATAAAAGGCTTTTACGGGATTGCCGAGGGGTCCCCTGACCGTCACCGGCACAAGGGTTCCCTGGGTTGCTTCCACCATTGCTTCCACCGTGCCTTCGCCGCCGTCGGCCACGGGAACCTTGATATAGTCCGCCTTGGGGAATATCTCGCGAAAGCCCGACTCTATAAGCGTGGCGACTTGCAGGGCCGACAGGCATTCCTTGTATGAATCCGGCGCAATGACGATTTTCATGCA
The DNA here is from genome assembly GCF_036763055.1 of Desulfovibrio sp. 1214_IL3152. NCBI lineage: Bacteria > Pseudomonadati > Thermodesulfobacteriota > Desulfovibrionia > Desulfovibrionales > Desulfovibrionaceae > Desulfovibrio > Desulfovibrio sp. 1214_IL3152. The sequence continues at coordinate 369 of NZ_JBAIYW010000212.1, forward strand.
ATGCTCCTTATGGCATTTTACGCTTGAGGCAGTCGCATGGCCGGAGTGCGCCAGCTTGCGACGGCTTGTGGGCATCGCCGCGCTGCGCAAGGCCGGATTTTTCACAGTTCAGGGCAGCAGCGCGACAGCCTGAAAAAATCTGGCGGCAGCAGGACGTTGAGGTCCCGATTTTGCTATTCATGTTTTTTCGTTGCAGGCGCACGGTTCCCGGGCAGAAAGGAACTTTTCCGCCCAGGAAGGCCGTGCGCTGTCCGGGTATGCCCGGATATATTGAGATGCCCGGACATTGCCGGGTATGCCCGCGCAGTCGCCCGAGGCGTTTCAGGCGGTAAATATTCTAGACAGTGTCTAGAGGAACATCTGCAGCAGCAGGGTTCCGCCCAGGCCCAGCACAGCGGCGATGGTCGTGCCCGCCGTGTAGGTAGCATACATGGATGCCATAGGAATGCCGAGTGATTCTTTGACGAACCAGAAGCCGGAGTCCGTCACCTGCGAAGCGCCGATGGCCCCGGCTCCGATGACGATAGCCATGAGGGCAGGGTCAAGCTGCGGGTTGGAGCCGAGCACCGGCAGGATAAGGCCCGCGGCTGTCATCATGGCCACGGTGGCGCTGCCGAGGGCAAAGCGCAGCGTGATGGCGATAATCCAGGCCAGGATGAGGGGGCTTACCTGAAGGCTGGTGAGCACCTGCTTGAGCACAAGGCCCACGCCGCTGTCGGTGATGATCTGGTTGAGCGCTCCCGCAGCGCCGATGACAAGCATGATGGACGCCAGAGGAGCCATGCCCGATTCGCTGAAGCGGCCGAGTTGATCCCAGTTGAAGCCGCGTGCGCGGCCCAGCACAAAGTAGGCCACCACTGCCGAGATGAACAGGGCGATCATGGGCGTGCCGATAAAGTTCACATAGGTCATGTAAACAGGGGGATTCTGCTTGTCGATGCTCAGTTCCACAACGGTTTTGGCAATCATGAGCAGCAGCGGCAGCAGAACCACGAAAAGCGTGCTGCCAAAGGGGGGCAGTTCCGATTCCTTGCGCGGCTCGGTGTCGGCATAGGCTCCGGTAAGGGGGACGGGGGGCAGCCGCCTGGCAATGAACTTGCCGTAAATGGGTCCGGCCACGCAGGCGGCGGGCAGGCCCACCAGCAGGCCGAAAAAGATGACCTTGCCCACATCGGCCTTGAGCAGGTCGGTAACGGCCATGGCCGCCGGATGGGGCGGCACGATGCAGTGCACCGTGGTCAGGGCCACCACAAGGGCCATGCCCACCTGGATAAGGGGCAGTTTGGATTCTTTGACAATGGAGAACATCAGCGGCGTGAGCAGGATAATGCCGACCTGAAGAAAGACGGGAATGCCGCAAACATAGCCCACGATCATCATGGCCCAGTGCGCCCGCGACTGGCCGAGAATGCGTATGAGGGTGCGCGCCAGCCTTTCCGCCGCGCCCGAAACCTCCATAAGTTTGCCCAGAATGGCCCCAAGGGCGAGAATGGGCGCCAGAAAGCCCAGAGTTTTGCCAAGGCCGCCTTCAAAGGCCACCACAATCTTCGCCAGCTCCATATTGTGGGTCAGCGCCAGAAACAGGCTTGCGGTGGTCAGTGAGACAAAGGCGTGTATCTTGAACCAGATGCACAGCACAATGACGATGGCGATAGCAATCGCCAGCATTGTCATTGAATAGCCGATTCCAAAAGCTTGAGCGGTTCCCATCATCACTCTCCCAACGGCGGTTGCGTTCTGGCCCGGCGAACTGCCGAGGCAGGGTGTGCAGGGGCAACAGGCTGCCCGCAGGGCGTCGGCGGCCTGATCATTTCAGTTCGTCCGGTTTCAGGCGTGAGCATGCCTGAAGCCGGGGGCGTACAGGGCGGCAAGGCGTATGGCCTCCACCATGCTTACGGCACTGGCCTGACCCTTTCCGGCAATGTCAAAGGCCGTGCCGTGATCCACGGACGTGCGCAGTATGGGCATGCCGAGGGTCAGGGAGATGGTGCGCTCAAAATCCACCATCTTGGTCGCGATATGCCCCTGATCGTGATACAGCGACAGCACCGCGTCCCATGCGCCCTTGAGGGCAAAATGAAAGACCGAGTCGGCAGGATTGGGGCCGTGTGCGTTGAGTCCGCGCTTTTTGGCCTCTTCAATGGCCGGAACGATCTCCACATCTTCTTCATTGCCGAAAAGGCCGTGCTCGCCGCAGTGCGGGTTAAGCCCGGCCACCACAATGGAGGGATTTTCAATGCCCAGCAGGCGCATGGCATCGGTGCAGCGGGTCAGATAGTCCAGAACGCGGTCTTTTTTCACGGCCCGGCAGGCGTCCACGAGCGAAAGATGGCGGCTGAGAAAGAAAACGCGCAGGCCATGCACCTGGAACATGGTCAGGGGATCGGCCGTGCCCGTGAGGTCGCCCAGGATTTCGGTATGCCCGATATAGGGCACGCCGCCCGCCTTGAGCGATTCCTTGTTGATGGGCGTGGTGGCAAGCACATGGGCCTTGCCCGCCAAGGTCAGCTCAACGGCCTTTTTGATATACTCAAAGGCCGCCTTGCCGCACTGCCCCTGAATTTTGCCATAGGCAAAATCGGCCAGATCCAGATTGTCCATATTCAGGATATTGGCTGCGCCTTCGCGCCAGCCATCGAGATTTTCATCAACCTCGTTGAAATCAGGGTTCACATGCATGAGGGCTGCGGCGCGTCGCATGATTTCGGTATTGCCCACCACAAGCACGCGGGCGGCTTCGGTTACCACCGGATCCACAAGAGACGCTGCCAGAATTTCCGGGCCGATTCCGGCCGGGTCGCCCATGGGGGCGCAAATGAGAGGTTTCATATGTTTTCCTTGTTTTTATGCGTGTTATGATGGGCGCTTGCGCGTGGATATCTTGGTAAAGAGGTATTCCACGCATTCCACCAGGCTGTTTTTGTCGCCCACAAAGCCGCCCTTGGTGATCATTGGCAGATTGTCCTGTACGCCGCCGATAATATGTCCGTAGACGGCAAGGGGCAGAACCTGGTCGCGTACCGTAAAGCCGCCTGCCCCCAGCGTGCGGATGACAGACACCGTGACTTCGCCGCCGGAGGTGTACAGGCCGCCGATGCGCAGATCTTTTCTGCGCAGGGCGCGGTCGGTCACGTCGGCAATGGCGTTATTGATGCGCAGCGAAATTTCCGCATGCGTGAGGTTCATCCGGCGCGACATGTCGTCCAGAGAAAACACGTCTTCCTTGCCCACGGCCGTGCAGATGCCAAGAACCGTG
>NZ_JBAIYW010000619.1:0-3619 GCF_036763055.1 Desulfovibrio sp. 1214_IL3152
ATTCCACGGTCAGGCCCGAGAACGGCTCCACACAGGCGCGCGGTTCGTCCTTGAGGGCCTCGCGGGCCATGTTCACGCGCTCTTCGTGGCTGAACAGGGGGCGTTTGGGCGTATTGTCGGCCACGGCCACGATAATCTGGTCAAAAACTTCGCACCCGCGCCGGATAAGGCTGAGATGACCATTGGTCAGCGGGTCGAATGTGCCGGGATACATGGCTATTCTCATGATGCTATCCAGATGCAGACGCGGGTCTGGCCCAGCAGCCTGTCGGTTTCCAGGGTAAAACCCTGGGGCACGGCAAAGCGCGCCTCCTTTTCAATCTCCGCCGTCACAAAGGCTCCGGGCGCAAGCCAGCGATGGGCCGCCAGAAGGCGCAAGGCCGGTTCCGCCAGTTTTTTGCGATAGGGCGGGTCCATAAAAACAAGGTTGTACGGCTCCTGCGGCGGCCGCTTGAGCACTTTGAGCACATCGTCTTTCACAAGCCCTGCCTCGAACTGCACGCCGAGGTTTTCCACATTGGCCTGAAGGCAGCGCATGGCTGCGGTTGAATTTTCCACCAGCAGGGCATGCGGAGCGCCCCGGCTGATGGATTCAAGGGCCAGGCTGCCGCTGCCGGCAAAAAGGTCCAGCACCCGTACCGTGGACCATACCAGCCCACGGGCGACGAGCATTGAAAAGAGGGCTTCGCGGGTTCTGCCCATGGCGGGGCGATAGCCTTCGCCCTCAACAGTTTTCAGAATACGGCCGCCAAGGCGGCCCGCTATGATGCGCATGATGTTTCCATTCTCCTACATGCGCGAAATGAGGCGCGTGAGAGCATAGTCCATTTTTTCCAGAGCTTCCTGCAAATCGGTCTGTTCCACCCAGGGGCGGGCTTCCACATCGGCCAGCTTGCCTTTGAACATGTCCCACTTGCGTTCCACTTCGCTGGTAAGAAAGCCCCAGTCCACCCTGGGATGGGCCTTGGTTTCGTGGGTGACGGTGGCCGTAACCTCGCAGCCGTCCAGCACCATTTCTTCAAGATAGGCGGCAATGCGCGGCTTGAGGCCAAACCGCTGATGGATAAGCCCGGCCAGCGTTTCCTGCGCCTTGATTTCGCCGTGGGTCAGCACTATCTGGGCGCAGTTGTGGGTCAGGGGGGCCAGCCAGTCCAGAAGCTGGCTTTGCCCGGCATGGCCGGAAAAGCCGTTAATGGTGAAAATGCGGGCAGCCACATCCATGTCTTCACCAAACAGGGTTATTTTTTTGGCCTTTTCAACAATTTTACGGCCGGGCGTGCCAACGGCCTGATAGCCCACAAAAACGATGCTCGCGCCGGGCTTCCAGATATTATGGCGCAGGTGATGGCGCACACGGCCCGCATTGCACATGCCGCTGGCGGAAATGACAATGGCCGGCCCCTTGTAGTCGTTGATGGCCTGGGAGTCCGCCACGGACAGGGTGTAGCGCAGGTTGGGCAGCGCAAAGGGATTGTCGCCGTTGTTGAGCAGCTTTTGGGCGGCATCGTCAAAAAGCTCGCGGTTGCGCTCAAAAACTTCGGTGGCGCGGATAGCCAGGGGGCTGTCCACATATACGGGCATGTCTTCGGGCAGCTTGCCCTGCTTGCTCAGGGTGTGCAGGCAGTACAGCACCTCCTGGGTGCGCTCCACGGCAAAGGCCGGAATGATGACTTTTTCGCCTTTGCCGTAGCTGTAGGCAATGGCTTCGGCCAGTTCCTGGTCGCTGCTTTCTTCGTTTTTATGGTCGCGGTCGCCGTAGGTGGACTCCATAAAAACATAGTCGGCCTGCGGCGGGCTTTCGGGGCTGCGCACAATGAGGGCCTGCGGGCGGCCGATGTCGCCGGAAAAGATGAGACTTGTGGTCTTGCCGTCTTCATCGGCCTCAAGGCGTACCGAACCGGAGCCGAGAATATGCCCGGCATCATAATAGGTGACGCGGATGCCCGGCGCAGGCTCAAATGTCTTGTGGTAGTCCACAGGAGAAAAGAGCGACACGGCTTTTTGCGCGTCCTCCACGGTGTAGAGGGCGGCGGGGGGATTTTTCAGGCCCCGGCGCATGTATTTTTTGGCTTCCCACTGGGCTTCCATTTCCTGGATGTGGGCGCTGTCCTGCAGCATGAGGTCCAGCAGTTCGCTGGTGGCCTTGGTGCAGTATACGGGATTATGAAAACCCTCGCGCACAATCCGGGGCAGAAGGCCCGAATGGTCTATATGCGCGTGGGTAATAAGCATGAAGTCGATATCCGTGGGCCGGTAGACTTCTGTTTCGCGGTTGCGGGCGTCAATGGCCTTGTTGCCCTGATGCATGCCGCAGTCAATGCAGAAACGCTTGCCGCATGCCTCAATCATGTAGCAGGAACCGGTCACGGTTTGCGCCGCGCCCAGAAATTGGACCTTCATCATGGCCTCCGGTAAGAGTTGGCGGCAAAAGGCCGCCGGATTACCGAGGCGGCAGGCGGTCTTTTGCGCGTCCGTTTTTCCGCCTTGGCAACGCTGTTTTCAAGCATGGCGCTGCGTTCCGGCTGTGTGCGGCCCGGTGTGCTTGGGCGCAGACGGTAAACGCCTTCGGCGCGGCCCTGTGTTGCGAAAAGCCGCACAGGACTTTTTTCCATAGCCGCTTGGGGCGCGTAGCGTCAAGTTGCCCGCCTGACCGCGCGGCCCATTGCGCTAAAGCTTCGCATTGCCTTTACGTACCGGGCCACATATACTGCGACCCTGATTACACTCCTGCCGCCCGCGGGCGGCAGGATACATTCATACGTTTGCGACCTGGCCGCGAGCCGGCAACAAGGCCGGATAAACCCGCTGCCCGGAATAATGGAAGATACAAAAGGAGTATCCATGCCTGAACTGCAGCAGAATATCGTAGACGATCTTGCCTCCGTGACCACCGAATCCTGGCGTACCTTCCGCATCATGGCCGAAATGGTAGAAGCCCTGGACATCCTCAATGCCCTCAAGGTCAACTGCATTTCCATTTTCGGCTCTGCCCGCAGCACCGCCGAAACGCAGGAATACAAGGATACGGAAAAAATTGCGAAACTTCTGGTAGAGGCCGGTTTCGGCATCATCACCGGCGGCGGCCCCGGCGTTATGGAAGCGGCCAACAAGGGCGCCACCGAGGCCGGGGGCGAGTCTGTGGGCCTGCACATCCACCTGCCGCACGAGCAGGGTTGCAACCAGTATGTTAAAACCCGCTGTAATTTTCGTTATTTCTTCATCCGCAAGTTCATGTTCGTCAAGTACGCCATGGCCTATGTGGTCATGCCCGGCGGCATGGGAACCATTGACGAGCTCTCCGAAGCTTTTGTTCTGGCCCAGACCGGCCGCACGCGCCCCTTCCCCATAGTGCTGTACGATTCCAGCTTCTGGAGCGGCATGGTGGAATGGCTGCGTAAAAACATGGCCGGACGCGGCTTTATCAATGAAAAGGAAATAGACCGGCTTATCACCGTGTGCGATACGCCGGAAGAAGTGGTCAACCATCTGCGCAAGATTGTCATCCTTTAGGATGCCGTATGTGGCGTGACATGCCGGACGCTCTTTTCCCCTTCCCCGGCGGGTCTCGCCCCCGGGGTGGGGGATTTCGCGCCTTTGCGCCTGCGGGGCCTGTGCCTGC
>NZ_JBAIYW010000016.1:0-3514 GCF_036763055.1 Desulfovibrio sp. 1214_IL3152
CGACGCTCTTCCGATCTCTCAACACGCCTTCCGGCCCCACTTCGGCCCGCTGCCTCACGGCCATAAAACGTCTGGGGCAAAAAAAGATCGGCCATGCCGGCACGCTGGACCCTCTGGCCTCGGGCGTGCTGCTGGTGCTGCTCGGGCAGGCCACCAAGCTTTCCGGCCACCTCATGGCCGAAGGCGGCAAGGTTTACAACGGTGTGCTGCGCCTTGGGCAAACCACCGACACCTGGGATATCGAGGGACAGGTGACCAATGAGGCCCCGTGGCAGCACATCAGCGAAGACGATGTGCGCCGGGAGGTTGCGGCATGGCTGGAATTGACCGAACAGCCCGTTCCGTCCTATTCCGCCGCAAAACATGAAGGCCAGCCCCTGTACAAGCTGGCCCGCAAGGGCATCAATGCCCCGCAAAAGACCAAAAACATGGAAATTTCACAGGCGGACGTGCTTGAAATAAGCCTGCCGCTTGTGCGCTTTCGGGTCGCATGCAGTTCCGGCACCTATATACGCTCCCTGGCCCACAGCTTGGGGACGCGACTTGGATGCGGAGCCGTGCTCACGGAACTGACCCGGGAGTACAGTCACCCCTTCGGCCTTGATGTGGCCCGCGATCCCGCGGACTTCACGGCTGATCCCGCCCTGTTGCCGGGCTGCGTCATTCCCGTTGCGGATGCGCTGCCCCACTGGCACAGGGTTGACCTCACGCCGGAAGAAGCCGCCCGCGTACGTAACGGCATGGCTGTACCCTGCCGTACGCCACAGGCTGAATCCGCCCCCGGCGACGAACTCGCTTTCCTGATGGATCAGGGTCAGGCCCTGGCCTTGGCAAAACGCGAGATCACGTCCACCGGGCCGTGCTGGGCCGTCATGCGGGGACTTTGGAACTAGGGCAGCAACGCCCGTAACATTGCCTTACCCAAGGAGAACTGCTGTGGTATTGGATCCTACTCAGAAAAAGACCGTTATTGATGCCCACGCCAAGCACGAGGGCGACACCGGCTCCCCCGAGGTGCAGGTGGCCCTTCTTACCGCCCGTATTGAAGACCTCACCGGCCACTTCAAAGAGCACAAGAAGGACTTTCACTCCCGCACCGGCCTGCTGAAACTCGTGGGCCGTCGTCGCAACATCCTCAACTATCTGAAAAAAACAGACGTTCAGCGCTACCGTGCCCTGATCGAAAAACTTGGCCTGCGCAAGTAGGGTTTTTGGCTGCAAGGGGGGAGCCTGAGGCTCCCCCTTGCCACATATACATGCAAACTGCCCCCAAGAGGGCGCAACGCCAGAAGGGGGGTCCGGGAAAATCAGGCAGGGACGTGCGGCTCTGCCCGCTTTTGCCGGAATCCCCTTCGCCTGTGCAAAGGAAATCACATGTCACAAGATATCTTCACTCCCACCCGCGTCTCCTGCCAGGTGGGCGGCAAGGAAATCATCATCGAAAGCGGCCGCATGGCAAATCAGGCCCACGGTGAAGTATGGGTTCAGTGCGGCGGCACCGTGGTGCTCGTTACCGTCTGCTCCCAGCCGCTTGAATTCGACAAGGGCTTCTTTCCCCTCACTGTCGAATACTCTGAAAAAATGTACGCCGCCGGACGTATCCCCGGCAGCTTCTTCCGCCGCGAAATCGGCCGGCCGTCCGAACGCGAAACCCTGGTTTCGCGCCTTATCGACCGCCCCATCCGCCCGCTCTTTCCCAAGGGCCTGAACGAAGACGTGCAGGTGCTTGCCAGCGTTATCTCCGCTGATCAGGAAAACGAATCCGATGTGCTGGCCCTTACCGGCGCTTCGGCGGCCCTCATGCTCTCGCCCCTGCCCTTTGAAGGCCCCGTGGCCGGTGGCCGCATTGCCCGCGTGGGCGGTCAGTTTGTGCTCAACCCCACCTTTGAGCAGCAGGCCCAGAGCGATCTCAACATCGTTTTTGCCGCCTCCGGCGATGCCCTCACCATGGTGGAAGGCGATGCCCGCTTTATTTCCGAAGATGTCATCATCGAAGCCCTTGAATGGGGCCGCCAGCAGATTCTGCCTCTGGTGGAAATCCAGCACAGGCTGCGCGAACTTTGCGGCAAGCCCAAGATGAACTTCACCCCCCATCAGGACGATGAAGCCCTTGTGGCCCGCGTGCACGAACTGGCCCTTGCCAACGGCATGGAAGAAGCCCTGCGCGTGCCCGAAAAAATGGCCCGCAAAGACGCCCGCAAGGCCGTGAAAGAAAAAGTGATGGAAGCCCTCAAGGCCGACGCCGCCTGGGCTGAAAACGAAGCCGCCCTCAAGGCCGTGTCCGACATTCTGGGCGGCCTTGAAAAGAAGCCCGTGCGCGCCCGCATCGTCAACGAAGGCACGCGCATCGACGGCCGCGACACCACCACCGTGCGCCCCATCCAGATCCAGACCGGTCTTCTGCCCCGCGCTCACGGCTCCGCCCTGTTCCGCCGCGGCGAAACCAAGTCTCTTGTGGTCGCCACCCTCGGCTCTTCCACTGACGAACAGCGCATGGACTCTCTCACCGGCGACGTGACCAAGCGCTTTATGCTGCACTACAACTTCCCGCCCTTCTCTGTGGGCGAAGTGAAGCCCGTGCGCGTGTCCCGCCGCGAAATCGGCCACGGAGCCCTGGCGGAAAAATCGCTGCGCCCCGTGCTGCCCGCTGACGCCGACTTTCCTTTTACCCTGCGCGTGGTGGCCGAAACCATGGAATCCAACGGTTCCTCGTCCATGGCTGCCGTGTGCGGCGGTTCGCTTTCCCTTATGGATGCCGGCGTGCCTGTGAGCGCCCCGGTGGCCGGTGTGGCTATGGGCCTCATCAAGGAAGGCGACAAGTTTATCGTTCTTACCGACATTCTCGGTGATGAAGACGCCCTGGGCGACATGGACTTCAAGATCGCCGGTACTGCTGAAGGCGTCACCGGCGTGCAGATGGACATCAAGATCACGGGCCTCACCACCGAAATCATGCGCACCGCCATGCAGCAGGCCCGTGAAGGCCGCCTGCATATCCTTGAGGAAATGACCAAGGCCATCGCCTCGCCGCGCAAGGAACTTTCGCGCTACGCGCCGCAGCACGCCGAAGTGTTCGTCAATCCTGACATCATCCGCCTGATCATCGGTCCCGGCGGCAAGAACATCAAGGCCATCACCTCGGCCACCGGCGCTTCCGTGGACATCGAAGACTCGGGCCGCGTGTCCATCTTCGCGCCCACTGCCGAAGCTCTGGAAAAGGCCCGTGAAATGGTTTCCTACTACGACCAGCGCCCCGACATTGGCAAAAACTACAATGCCAAGGTGCGCAAAATCATGGAAATCGGCGCCATTGTCGAAGTGCTGCCCAATGTGGAAGCCCTCGTACACGTGTCGCAGCTCGACGTGAACCGCGTGGAACAGCCCGGCGACGTTGCGCGCCTTGGCGAAGACATGGTGGTCAAGGTCATCGAGATCAACGGCGACCGCATCCGCGCCAGCCGCAAGGCCGTGCTGCTGGAAGAACAGGGCCATCCCTGGAACCCTGAAGACACCG
>NZ_JBAIYW010000407.1:0-3480 GCF_036763055.1 Desulfovibrio sp. 1214_IL3152
CTCGACTACGAACCGTCAGTTTGGCATTCTTATGGCTGTTCACCCTTTCCCTCACTCGGTTTGCTGTTGTTTGGTAACTCCAGCTTTACCGATTTGGGGAGGGTGAACAACCTATAGAAACACTACATCTAGACAGTGTCGTCACGAGATGAATTTGCTTGGTATATCAAGGAGAACGAGCCTTTTATACAGGGAGTGTACTCTTATGGTACTCGACCGGAATAAAAGGCGAAGTTCGACGCAGAGATACCGGGAAAGGCGCTCGTGACGACACTGTCTAGGACGTTGTATTTCAAGCCTGCACTTTCAGAGAGTTATGCCCCACTACGGCGTTTGCAGCATAACACATAACGCTGCTGCCTCATCCGTAAAGGGCAAGCGGCCATGCTTGAAGCTGCGCCTGGCCCTTTGGGACGGGTACCTGCCTTCGCAGACGCCGGAGCGCTTCACGGGCTAAAATACTCTGAGGAATAGTCCGCAAGGCCCGTCAATGCCGCCAGATTCAATAGGAAAGCCCCGGCCAATGGCCGGGGCTTTCCTATTGAATCTGCTCTTCACCAGTGAGCACAAAGCTGACTATGCTTCATCACTCAGGCGGCGAAAGCTTTTTTTACCTGCGCCACAGACCGGGCAACGCCAATCTTCGGGCAGGTCTTCAAACTTGGTTCCCGCGGGAATCTTGTGGCGCTTGTCGCCACGGTCGGGATCATACACATAGCCACAGTTTACCATCTGGCAACGCCACATGTCTTGCGGTTCAGCCATGATACCTCCCTGTTTTTTCCGGCGACTATTCGCCAGCCGTAGCAGTACCGGTGACAAAGCCCTTGCTGTCAGTACCCGTGGACGAAGGCGTACCGGCGATCTTGGCAAGATAGGTGTCGCCAAGGTTCTTGATATGGCTGCCGATATTTTCGTAATAGGTCAGATGGGCCTGTTCTTCTTCAATAATGCGCTCAAAAAGGCGTGCAGTAACAATATCGCCCTGTTCTTTACAGACATTGAGGAACTGGCTGTACGCTTCAATGGTGGCGTCTTCCTGGTCCGCATCGCTTTCATAGATAGCGGGAACGGCCTGACCAGTGACCACCTTGCCGTCTTTCTGGGTGGTCGGTTCGCCGCCCAGTTCCTTGATGCGTTCAGCGAAGCTTTCCGCATGACGCATTTCGTCAATGGCGATAAGCTTCATGTTGGCAGCCAGTTCACCATAGTCCATATCATCCAGGCTATAGTGCTGGTTCATGTATTGGTGTATGGCGTGCAGCTCCATGGCGCGAGCCTTGTTGAGAACCTCGATGACCTTGGCCTTGCGGTTTTCTCTATTTCCAGCCATTCTGAAACTCCTTGTGTTATAGAGTACCAGAGATTTATAAACGTATTTGCGCAAACACTCAAGCCTGGTTCTGCCGACAAAACCCTGGCAAAAGCGCTCAAAAAAACGCCTTGCCTCCGGTTCGCTGCGGAACACATTATGCCAGAAGCGCGCCCTGTCACACAGCTTTCCCGCCGCCGTCAGGCAGCCGGGTTCGTCCCGGCCCTTGAATTTTTCTCAGGCCGAACAAGCTACGCCGCTATCACTGAACAGGCGGCCTACTGTATGTCGCCGCACACACGTCCGGCACAGTTGCAACAAATACCGTCATATTCAATACGCGAACTCAACACGGAAGAAAAACCTTCCACGTTCATGCCATCCACGCAAGGAGCCTCGTGCATACCCATCACATCTCCGATGCGGCCACACTGGATGCAGCGCACATGATGGTGACGTGAGATATCGCCGTCAAACCGCTTGGTCGATCCGGCAGCCTCAAGACGGCGAATTTCGCCGCTGTCGGCCAGAAAGTCCAGGTTGCGGTAAACGGTGCCAAGGCTGATGCGGGGCAGACGTTCGCGCACGATGCTGTAAAGCTCATCCGCAGTGGGATGAGTTTTGGTCTTGCGCAACTCTTCCAAAATTACCGCACGCTGACGGGTCATTCTTGTTTGAACTTGGGCCATATCAGTCTCCATATGATAGTAAAAATTACTGTTACCGAAGGATGCTGTCAAGCCCAAATACGACCAGGATGCTAAAATATATGCTGCCCGGGGCTTATGCCAGCAGGATGGCCTGATCCGGTGCTTTGCCGTGTAGTGCCGGCGTTTGCTCCTGATCATCAAACGGCATTGCTGTTATTCCAGGCCAAAAGCCATGAGGCTTCGGGCTCCATTCAGGATACGCTGCGGGGAGGCCTTGCCTCCACACGCAGCCAGCCCAGTCCAAACCATTAGATCGGACAAGGGCTGCTGTTCCGGAGTGTTTCCAAATTCAGCGCTGCCGCAAGGGCCATCTTCCGATTGCGATCGTCCTTCATTCGCCGCAAATAATCGCCACTTTCCTTCGGTTCAAAAACCAGCGTTTTTGCACAGGGCGCAGTGTTGCCGCACGCGCCCTGTTTCTGTCACCAGATTGCACCTTGAGCCTGGCCTCATCCGGCAACCGACCCTGTCGCGCAGCCGGTGTGGGCGACGGAGTGATCTGCGGCTTCAAGGGCCTGCCGACTGGCGGCTATCAGAAATTTTTTACAATCATCAAACTAGAGCAATTTCACTTTGAAATTGCTCTGGCGGCTGCGCGAGCAGACGCCCGCCGCGAAGGCGTAAGCGCAATTTATTTGCGCGGTTAAACACCGAAGCGAGCGTGTTTTAAACTTTGAGAATGTACATTTTCAAAGTTAATCTGCTCTAATCTGTGCGCTTACTTTTTCCCGATATGTCCGCGATCACTATCATGTAGCGGAAAACGCGCAAGTTCAGGCAAAGGGCATTCAAAAAGCCCACTCAAAGCACCTGCCGCTGGCTGCAGCACTCGCCAAAGCCCAGGGGCAGCGCGCACCACAGCAGCAGGACGGCCATGCAGAGCTTGCCCCGCATATGCCGGAAAAATGTTCTGCAGAGATATGGCAGCCGACAGAACCGACAGGCAAGCCTGCCCGCACAGAACCAGTCGCAAAGCTGCCCGGGATTTAACCTGCCCAGCATCACGCCATCGGCACGACACCCAAAGCACAACGTCAAGCGCGAGCCGCAAACCGGGCTTGCCGCTTCAGCTGCATCTGCATTACTGCCTACGTATCGAAGGAATTTACTAAGTTATAAAACTTACTAAAAGAGGTCAAGCCGTAACCCGTCAACACGCACTAGTATTCATAAGGTTACAATCAATAGCCCGCTTTTCTTGAAAATTTTTTTCAGTTTTCCCGAAACATAGAAAAGAGCCACAGAAATTTATCTGGAACATAAATAGATACATGCCTGTAACAGGCGCACACCTGTCAGATGTCCTTGCCCATCGCTCCACGCGCCGCAACGCTCTAGCTGTAGAGTGATGGGATGGTCCCGCCCGCATAAATTGGCTACCCTAGGGTATGGAAAACCTCAGAAAGGGAACCATCCCATGAAGATCATTACTACCATCGGCATTGATTTGGCAAAGAA
>NZ_JBAIYW010000055.1:0-3459 GCF_036763055.1 Desulfovibrio sp. 1214_IL3152
AAGCGTCGCGAAGCCATGTACAAAGCTGAAACGGACGACAAGATCAAGGAAGCCCGTGAAGACGTGGCCGCCGCCGTGGACGCAGCCGTACGCAAAATTGAGGAAACCCAGGGGCCGGGCGCTGCCGATACGGCCCGCCGCGCCATGACCGAGGCCCTCAAGGCCCGGGAAACGGCGTGCACGGGTCACGGGGAGGATAAGTAAATGTCACAGCACAGCATCGTCATTCCCAGCAAAGGCAAGCTGTTTAACCTGGATGAGTTTCTCAAACCCACTCCGGGCAATATCATCACCGCCATCATCCTGACGGTGGGGCTGATAATCACCGTTATCCGCTTTACCATGGGTATCGGCTCGGTTACCAACCTGAGCAACACCCAGCCCTGGGGCCTGTGGATCGGCTTTGACCTGCTTTGCGGCGTGGCCCTGGCGGCTGGCGGCTACTTTACCACCGTGGCCTGCTACGTCATGGGCATGAAACAGTTTCATTCCGCCGTGCGCCCGGCCATTACCACGGCCTTTCTCGGCTACGGTTTCGTGGTCGTAGCCCTGCTGTATGACCTGGGCCATCCGTTGCGTTTGCCCTTCATGTTCTTCTTCCCGGGAACCACGTCAGTGCTCTTTGAAGTGGGCCTGTGCGTTGCCACCTACGTTACGGTGCTCTTCATCGAGTTTTCCGTGGCGCCTATGGAATGGCTGTCGCAAAAGTTCCCCTGCCTTATCAAGTGGCGCAGGCTTGTGGTGCACAGCACCATCGTGCTCACCATTTTCGGCGTCACTCTGTCCACCCTGCACCAGTCCTCACTGGGCGCACTGTACCTGATTGCGCCTGAAAAGCTGCACCCCCTGTGGTACTCGCCCTTCATGCCCATGTTCTTCTTCGTCAGCTCCATGGCTGCCGGGGCCTCCATGGTCATCTTTGAAGGCATCTTTGCCCACAAGGGCCTGCACCACTATATGGACGAAACCCACCTGCGCGAATCTGACGGCGTGGTCCTCAGCTTCTCGCGCGCGGCCTCTTTCATCCTGTTCGCCTACTTCATGCTCAAGCTCATCGACATGCTTGTGCAGGCCAACCTGTCCTACGTCTTCTCGGGCTACGGGGCCTGGTGGCTGGTTGAAATGCTGGGCTTTGTGCTGCTGCCCGCCCTGCTTTACGCCAAGGGCGCTCGCGACCGCAATCTGACCCTGTGCCGCATCGCTTCGGCCAATACCGTGCTGGGCATCGTTCTGAACCGCTTTAACGTGTCCATGATCGCCTTCAACTACAACCTGCCCCCGGCGGAACGCTACTTCCCCAGCATCTGGGAAATATGCATTTCCATCTTTGTGGTAACGATGATCGTGACCGTGTACCGCTTTATCATCTACCACATGCCGGTGCTGTACGAACACCCCGACTTCAGGGATGAGCACTAGCCAACAGGGAGAGGAGAATATTATGGAATTCCATACTTTTTACGATTACTTCCTCTATACGAAGAGCTGGGCTTATGCCATGATGTTTGTGGTTCTGCCCCTCTATGTGGTGTACTGGAACTTTGTGCTGTTCCCCAAAAAAAAGGGACGTAACGGCTGCTCCAAGGACCATTAGAGCATGTAACGCTTGCAGTGGTTGTCTGACGACGGATCATCGCTGCTATCTTCGTCCGTAATTTCCTTTATGGTAACGGTCGAATCAAGTTAGCCTTGCAACCGCTTCGCGGTGCGGATTTTTAAAAAATCCACGCAGAGCGTTCCAACTTTTTCAAAGTTGAGCCGCTCTGGAGCCTGCGAACCTGAAATGACAGTCTGAAACACGGGGGGCGGCGCCAAACGGTGTCGCCCCCTGTGCATTGACAAAGATTCTTTTTACAGCCACCCTTGCGCGCTACGCCATTCATGTGGGTACACGGGCAAGCCACTGCCCTTTGCCCGATTCGGGCGGATTCGGATGCCTCCGGACTGCTTGAGCCTGCTCCGGGCTGATTCCGGCCCCCGCAGCCCAATGATTCCGCGGCCCTGCGCAATGCGGGCAGCCCTTTGTGGGGCATAAGGCGCACAGCAGAACAATTGACCGCGCATTGCGCCCTATGGTGGCTTGGGGTATACTCGACAGTGTGTGAAGTGGCTTCGGCGTTGCAATAACGCATACTTGCAGCCATGATCGGAGGCTTGACGTGCGGCGATTTTATCAAGAAAGCTGGCAGGGCATACCCTTTACGTCCTTTTCGCATATCTCCTTTTTTCATCTGGCGGAACCCAAGTTCTACGCGGTGTTCTACGAAGAGCTGTTTCGCCGCTACAAGGACTGGGACGATCTGCCTGCAGTCTGGCGCGAAAACAAGCGCAAAGACGCCCGCTGGCTCATCGGCCAGTTGCGGGATCAGGTTGCCAGAGAAGCGCAGCCCCGCACAGAGCCTGTGCGCGTGCTGTCCATCGGCAGCGGCGTGGGCTATATGGAAAAAATCCTGCTGGAGGAAATGCCCGAGCTGGAGTTGCACGTCAACGAGCCAAGCACTGTGGGCATGAAATGGCTGCGCCGGCATATTCCCAGCGAACGCATCTATATCGGCCTGCCGCCGGCTTGCCTGCCCCCAGATGTCCACTACGACATGATCTACCTTTCCACCGTGGACTACGGCATTCCTACACGCGAGTTCACCTACCTGCTGCAGGAACTGCGCGCCCAGTTGGCCCCCGAGGGCGAGATCATCCTGCTTTCGGCTTCCCTGCTGGAAGAGGATTCCTTTATCGGCAGCTTCGTCAACGCCATCAAAATTTTCATCCGCGGCTTCCTGCACTATCTGGGCATACGGCGGCAGCAGTTCTGGGGTTGGCGGCGCACGCGCGACGAATACCGCCAGCTTTTCAAGCAGGCAGGGTGCACCCAGGTGCAGGACGGCTGGCTGCAGGATGGCTTTGAGACCTACTGGATACGCGGAAAATAGTTTTCCCGGCACAGGCTCAAGCCGCCGCACAAATGGGTGCGCGCAGCCTTTGAACCTGCACCCCGAATACCCCGCGCCATAAGGGCATGCGTCCCGCACAGAAACCGGCACCGGGCATTGCCTGACGAAGGTTCCTTTTTGATGCAACAATACCGCTAATTTTTCGCGATATATAAAAAAGGCCGCACAACATCCGTGCGGCCTTTTTGTCTCTCTATTCCGTTACCATCCCCGGCAGGCTGGATTTTTTCGCCCGCCCTGGCCCTGTGCGCTCTGGCGGCTACTCTGCTTCCACCCCTGCACAGCGCCCATACCAGACAATCTGGCGGTACAGATCGGGTGAGGTATCCCCTTCAGTGCTGAAAAGCAGGATGCGGGAAGAGGCGTCCAGCCTCAGGGCCTGGCGGACGTCCTGCATTTGCGGATTTTTCATGATATGCTCAATGGCTCCCAGAGGAGCCGCGCCGGATTCGCCGCTGCACACAGGGCTGTCGCCCGGCAGGGGCGCGGCAAGGATGCGCATGCCGTT
>NZ_JBAIYW010000156.1:0-3442 GCF_036763055.1 Desulfovibrio sp. 1214_IL3152
CCGGTACCCTTCTGCTTCCAGGGCTTGGCGCCGCCGCCGGAAACAAAGGCGCGGGTTTTGACATTGTGCGTCCCGGCGCGTTTGGCCGCCATTTGCGCGCGTGCCACGAGGTTGAGGATTTCGGGCCTCACCTCGATTTCGAACACGTCGGAAGCCAGCGTAACTTCACCGCTTTCCTGCTTGTTCTGGTCAAATACTTTCACGGTAGCCATTGCTGCTTCCTCTACTGCTTGCGGATCAGCACCAGCCCGTTCTTGGGGCCGGGCACGGAACCTTTGACCAGGATGACGTTGTCTTCAGGACGCACGTCGACGATGGTCAGGCCCATTTCCGTAACGGTTTCATTGCCCCAGTGTCCGGCCATTTTCCGGCCCTTGAACACGCGGCCGGGAAAAGTGTTGTTACCGATGGAGCCGTTGTTGCGGTGCACCTTTTCGCAGCCGTGCGTATCCTTGGAACCGGCAAAGTTCCAGCGGCGCATGCGGCCCTGGTAGCCCTTACCCACGCTCTTGCCGGTCACCTTTACGGTGTCGCCGGCAGCGAACATTTCAACGGTAAGTTCCTGTCCCAGTTCCTGCTCAGGAGCAGCCGTAAGACGGATTTCGCGCAGATGGCGGAAGAGGCCCTTGCCAGCCTTGGCAAAGTGGCCCTGCATGGCCTTGCTCACATGCTTTTCCTTGGCGTTGGTCAGCGCGATCTGCACGGCGTTATAGCCGTCGGAATCCGCGGTCTTGACCTGGGTGACGGGGCAAGGCCCTGCCTCAATCACCGTGACGGGTACGGCTGCGCCGCTACCGTCAAATATGCGGGTCATACCGAGTTTGCGACCCAAAATTCCCATTTTCTCAGCCATGACTGCCTCTCGCTAGAGCTTGATTTCCACGTCCACACCGGCGGGCAAGGAAAGCTTGCCCAGCGCGTCGACGGTCTGCTGCGTGGGTTCCAGAATATCCATAAGGCGCTTGTGGATACGCATCTCAAACTGTTCACGGGACTTTTTGTCCACGTGCACGGAACGCTGGACGGTGTACTTATGGATGTTGGTGGGCAGAGGGATTGGCCCTGCCACTCCAGCACCCGTATTGCGCGCCGTATCCACGATTTCCGCAACGGCTTTATCCAGTATGCGGTAATCGTAGGCTTTGAGCTTGATCCGAATGCGATCGCTGCTAACTGTCGTCATTTTGCCTACTCCGTTTGCAAAAACATCCCACCCGCCGACCACCGGCAGTGCGGGCTTCTTCACAGCATACGCGGGCCATGAAGTATGGCCCGAAGGCCGACCTCACCCTGGAAGGGACGGAACGGAGCAACGTAAGGGGGCTGCGCTAATGCGCGCATCATGCCTGATAATCAGGAAATCGGAAGATTTTGGACGCCTGAACGCGCCTGCATCATCCGCATGATGCTCCCCGGCGTCGCCCAGGCCAGGCCACCAAAGAAAAGGTGGCAAGGCGGTCCCGCAGGGTCACCAAATGAGGGGTATACCCCTCTACCTTACAGCCCCGGGTCACGCGCGCCTCCGGGGCAGCGGTGGGATCCGTCTTGGGCTGGAACGGCTCGACATTGTCCGGCATCTGGTAACGCCTGCACATGTCAAATCCTGTGCGGCCGTGATGACCGCGCCAGGTGCAGCAGAGCAGGCTCAACCTGCCCTTCCCTGCCGTCCAGGGAAATGCCCACAGAAGACACCTGTCTTGATGGGCAAGCGTTGTTCTAGCCAACCAACGCCGCGGCGTCAAGGCTTTTTGCCATATTTTTTGTTTTTGCCTCTAACGGGCTCGCTTGGCAACACACTAAAAAACTACGCATGAGCCAATACAATTCAGGAATACCGGCTCGCCCGCATCGGAAGAAAAAACTTTCGCTGTTTTCACGGCCGATCCCGGCCGTTTTGTTCTTTTGAATCCCAAAGGAGAGGTCATGGCGTCCGGCCCGGCCCTGAAAGCCCGGCAGACATCCTATCAGGATACTGTCATCAACTATATAACCAAAGAGGGCGGGACGTCATCGTTCTCACGGACGATCAGGCATTCAGCACCCAACTGCGCCTCACCCTGGCGAAGGAACCGGGCCTTTCCGTCCCGGCCAGTTTACCGCTCTCAGCGCCGCCCGCCGCCGGACTCCGGCACGTCAAAAGCGGCACGACCTGTAAAAGGCCGGGCCGCTTTTATATCATTACACCGGAGCTTCGCGCTCCCGCCGGTGGCGCATGTACATGCCGTCAACGGCATGAGGGCTGCCCCTCGCGCGCAACGCCATCCTTATTCTTCTTTCTGCCCCAGCAGGGCGCGGGCGTAGTCCTCGCCATTGAAGGGACGCAGGTCTTCCATCTTTTCGCCAAGGCCCACAAACGTGATGGGCAGATGGTACTGCATGGCTACCGCTACGGCAACGCCGCCCTTGGCCGTGCCGTCCAGCTTGGTCAGGATGAGTTCGTCCACCCCGGCCGCCTCTTTAAACAGCTTTGTCTGCGACAGGGCATTCTGCCCCGTGGTGGCGTCAATGACCAGAATGCTGCGATGGGGCGCGCCGGGATGTTTTTTGCCCAGCACCTGACGGATCTTGGTCAGTTCTTCCATAAGATTGACCTTGGTCTGCAAACGGCCCGCCGTATCCACAAAAAGAATGTCCACCCCTTCCCTGACGGCGCGATCCATAGCTTCATAGGCCACAGACGCAGGGTCCGCTCCGGCGGACTTGGCATGAAAAAGCGCTCCCACACGCCCGGCCCACACCTGAAGCTGCTCTATGGCAGCAGCGCGGAAGGTGTCGGCGGCGGCAATCATGACCTTTTTGCCCTGCATGCGGGCGCGGTGGGCCAGCTTTGCTATGGTGGTGGTTTTTCCCACGCCGTTTACGCCGATCATCAGCACCACCTCAGGCGGGTTGACGGCGGCAATGCGGCGCGGCGCGCGAAAAATTTCCTCCACTTCGGCCATGAGCAAAGCGCGCATGCCGGAGGCTTCGGTCACTTTTTCCTTGCGGGCGCGCTCCTTAAGGCGCTCCACAAGCTCCAGAGACGGCTCGTAGCCCAGGTCGGCCATGATAAAAAGCTCTTCCAGCTCTTCCCAGAAGGCATCGTCAAGTTCGCCATGTCCGGAGAAAAGAGCGTCCAGCCCGCGTGCGAACTGTTCGCGCGTGCGGGCCAGCCCTTCGGTGATCTTGATGAAAAGACGGCTGCGCTCGTCTTCTTCGTCTTCCAGATCAAGGGCAAGGGCAAGGCGGTACTGCAATTCCGAACGGAATTCGTCCACCTGCCGGTAATCCATGCGCTGCGTCCAGTCGCGGAAATCGTCCACAAAAGCCTGCGCCTCGTGGGGCGGAGCTTCCAGCGCGCCAAGCAGAAAAGAAAGGCGCTGCCACAAAAGATCACCGGTTTCGTCCACGCCCTCCAGCACGATGCCCAGCCAGACAGAAAGGCGCGGCGCGGCCTCACGCA
>NZ_JBAIYW010000139.1:0-3417 GCF_036763055.1 Desulfovibrio sp. 1214_IL3152
GCTGCAAGCGCGAACGGGCCTGCGTCACGTCGGCAGCGGTATCCGCGCCAAGGCTGGCCCTGTCCTGCGCCTGATTCACCAGCGCCTTGTGCTGGCTTACGTTCATTTCGGCCAGTTCAAGAATCTTTCTGCGGCGCAGGACGTCGATATGCGAAATAATTCCTTCAAGAGAAAGCGAGGTGGCCGTGTCAAAAACACGGAACTTCACAGACTCAAGGGTGGACTTGGCAGTGCGCACGCGCGAGCGTGTGGCAAAGCCGTCCCAGATGGGCTGCACAAGCTGGGCGCTAACACCCGCCAGACCCCACATCTGATAATCCAGGTCTTTACTACGCGTGCTCGAGTCATTCAAAACACTGCCGCCGGCACGCCCGGTGACGTCCACGCGGGGGCCGAATCCGGCTTTGGCGCGGTCAACTTCGTGCGTAAGCACGTTACGGTTTTCCTGAATGCCCCTCAAGGCCCTGTTGGTACGAAGCACACCATAAATGGAATCTTCCACAGTTATGGCCTGCCCGGCGGGCGGCGGAGGCGGATATGCGCTTTCGGCAGCCATAGCGGACGCCGGGGCCAGCAGCATCAGCCCCAAAAAGGTAAAAATATACTGTCTCACAGTTCACTCCCTAGAATGAAAAGCCGCGCCTTGTGGCGGCCTTCCGCTCTGTCGCATGCCGGTCAGAATGACCCACATTGCGGATACGGCAACCGGGTGTGCCACCGTCCACAACGGCATGCTTTAGGCTTTAGATGAAATATCCAGGTTAACGGCCCGCGCAAGCTCTTGGGCGCGAAGCCCCGCGACTTGCGTATCGCTCCGCACAACGCCGATACAACAGACGGATACGGCAGACGGATACGGCAGGCCAACCAAGCAGACCAACCATCTACAAGCGTATGTCGGCTGGGGCTGCGACTCTTAACAATTAGCAATAACTGAAAAATAAAAGCAAGAGATTTTCACCTCATTAAAAAAGCAAATGACTAATAACATATTAAATAGTAAAAGAAAATATATTTAATTATATTATTATACTTTATTATCTGGAATAGCCTTGCAGATCATCGCGGCCAGAAGAAATGGGAGGCAACCGAATGAAGATAACCAGAAACAGGCAATTAATCAAATATATTATCACATTACACTATTGCGAACATGTGCTCGCGAAGCCTACAGACGCCATTCAGCATTTCACAGCGTAGATAAACCGCACCTGCGCTCCCATGACGCTTACGCAACCGTCGAGCGGTGTTAACGTAAAATTTCTCCATGAGCGATCGGGGGCCATACGCCTGGGTGGCGGATAGCGCTTGATGCCGGTTGACCTGCACAGCAATCGCCACCAGTGTAGCAAAAAGGCTGCACAGGATGCTTTTCTGTTTCATATCGCCACCACAGCAAAGCACATCTGGTGATTGAACCAGGGCCGGCCCCTTCCCGCAGTCCGGGCGAAACCGCCCGGCAGGGCTGGCGTCACAGGACGCGGCCCTGCACAGGCGGCAAACCGTCCTGCAAAAAACCGGAGATCGCACGCTGCCGCGCAAGAGAATAGCTTTCGGCAGCCGTACGGCTTCATAGCAAAACAGACCAGAGCAGTTAACTCATTTCATTCGCAAACGGCTCCAGAGCAATTTCACTTTGAAATTGCTCTGGCGGCTGCGTGAGCAGTCGCCCGCCGCAAAGATGCAAGCGCAGCTTCAGCCGTTACGACAAAAGAAGTTACGGATGCTTCAGGAGTTGTAACGCAGGAAACTACGCTTGCGAACAGCATGTGTAACGAGCGGTTTGTTTCCACACAACCACTGTCGCCATTCGTAAGGCTCGCAGGCTCGCCAACGACTGCCGCGAAGACAGCAGAGCTATTTACTTGCGCGGTTAAGCATCGAAGCGAGCGTGTCTTAAACTTTGAGAATATACATTCTCAAAGTTAATTTGCTCTAGAAGCTGTAGTTCAGTTCTTCAAAAAATGCCTTGGGGTGCGCACAGGCGGGGCACATTTCAGGAGCGTGATCCCCGTCCACGAGACAGCCGCAGTTGATGCAGCGCCACACCGTGGGTTTGGAACGCATGAACATGCGGCCTTCCTTGATATCGCCCGCCAGCTTCAGGAAGCGCTTTTCGTGGTAGGCTTCGGCCACGGCGATATGGCGCATGACACAAGCCACCTCGGAAAAGCCTTCTTTCTCGGCCGTGGCAGCCATAGAAGGATACATTTCAGTGTGCTCGTAGTTTTCGCCGTGGGCGGCAGCACGCAGGTTGGCTTCGCTGCCCGCGATGATCCCCGAAGGATACGCGGCCTGAATTTCTACTTCGCCGCCTTCAAGAAACTTGAAAAGGCGCTTGGCGTGTTCTTTTTCCTGCGCGGCGGTTTCAAGAAAGATTTCCTGCACCAGCACATAGCCGTCTTTTTTGGCGACAGAAGAGAAAAAGTCATAGCGATTACGGGCCTGCGACTCACCGGCAAAGGCAGTCAGAATATTTTTCTCGGTCTGGGTTCCCTTTAACGATTTCATGGCAAAACCTCTCTTTCGCATGCAATGCATGCCGTATATTAAGGTGTTTGGGCGTAAACGAAATAAAAAGGGATAGCAGCAGCCATCCCCCAGGACACTTCATATAATTGATATTTGTTACTGTCAATAGCCTACGAAGCCTGTTCGGCCTCGGCAAGCTGCGCCTCAAGAGCCGCAAGCTGCGCCTGAAGAGCATTGATTTTGCTTTGCAAAGCCGTATCCGGTCCGCGACCGCCGGCCTGGCCGGCAAGGCTGGTCAACTGGCTTTTGAGGGCTTCTATCTGTTTTTTTATACCCTCAACAGAGCTGGAACCGCCAAGCCCGCCTGACGCGCCCCCTGCCCCTGAAGCCTTGTCGTCACCACCGCTGCCGGAAAGTCCTGCCACGGAACTGCCGGAAGCGGCCTGCCCGTCCCCTGCCTCCGACGCCTTGCCCGAAGCCGAATAGCGTCCCAGTTTTTCGCGCAAAAGCTCTTTGGCCTCTTCAGAAATATTTACGGTATCGCCGGAATCGCCCTTGCCGGAAGCGGCGGCATTTCGGGCGCTGCCGCCCAGATCCCATATCCCTTCCACGCCGGAAAGCCCGCCAACGCCATATGTGCCGGACACGCTCATATCTGCTCCTTCGATGCTTCGCACCGGTTGGAAAACAATTCCTACCGCCCGTGCCAGAAAAAAAGAGCAAAAGCCGTGCCAGCGCATCCCGGGAAAAACCTGCCGGCGGCCAGGCAAAGATGCGTCAACGGCCCTTTACAAGGGCTTGTCCCCTGTGGCAGCCTCGGCCCATGCCTGAAAAAAAGACCGCATCACAGCGCCGCAAAAGTCAGGGGGCATTCCCTCCCCTGCCGGAGCATATCCAACTGCCCCTGGCCGGAGGAGCACGGCTGTCCGCCAGGGTGCGACCTTC
>NZ_JBAIYW010000542.1:0-3403 GCF_036763055.1 Desulfovibrio sp. 1214_IL3152
TACGGGCCGCAAGTAACAGAAATGCAAATGTCAGATCGCCCGTGCGCCTGTTAGGGCGCGGCTGGTAAGAAAGCCTTACAGGCGCATATGAAGAACCCCCGGCTAGGCCGGGGGGTTCCTTTTTTATATGCCGACTTGTGCCAACTTGCGCGCCCGCTTATTGTGGGCAACCAGATTCAAAATTAAGCCAAAAACAATCAGCACCACCCGCATAGCGGGTGGTTTCTTGTTTCGCGCACGGGCGCGCTCAACGGGCTAAAGCCACAACAAAAGGGATACGTGGAAATTCCACGTATCCCTTTGAAATAATGGTGCGCCCGACAAGAATCGAACTTGTGGCCTACAGCTTAGGAGGCTGGTAATGGCGAAGATTAAAAAACCGCATATATCAAGGCTTTTTGGCTATAATCGACTGTTTTTATTGATTTTTTATTTCCTCTCTTGTCCCCTCTTTTCCCTTGTATTCCCATTAAAAACTATCTATTCTCAACTTGCGTGTGGGGCAGGTGTGGGGCAGATAAATAAGGGGAAGTTATTATGGCAACAGGAAGGGAAAGACATAGCACCGCGTATCCTGGTGTATTTTACTATTTGAATGATAAGAAAGAAAAGACATATTATATCAGGTATCGCCGGGGCGGGCGCGGCTCCAAAGTTTACGAGGAGAAAATAGGCAGCCGGGGCATAAGCCCGAAAATCGCCGCAGGTATACGAGAAAGCAGGATGAAAGGAGAGGAGGCAAACAACGAAGAGCGCAGGAACGAAGTAATACAAGAAGAAACCACTTTAAAAAAGATTTATGAACTGTATATGTCGTCATTGCCGGACGGAAGGGGCAGAAAAACAGATGCAATAAACTTTAACCATCTTTTTAAGCTGCACAACAAGAGTATAGAAAGCCTGACAACACAGGATGTTGACACTGTAAGATATGAGTTAGAAAAGACATTAAAGCCACAAACTGTAAAGCATATATTGAATATGTTGACGCGCACTATAAATTTTGGAGTCAAGAAAGGATATATACAACAGCCGGATTCGCGGAAATTTAGAGTCGATAAGCCACGGGTGGATAATAAAAAAACGGAGATTATGACGGATACGCAATTAAAAGCATATCTGGCTGCATTAGATGAAGAGAAGGATCAAGATTGCGCTGCTTTTCTCCGTATTGCTCTATATACTGGCATGCGGCGCGGAGCGTTACTGGGGCTGAAATGGAGTGATATAGATTTAAATACCGGCATAGTTACATTGCAAGCAGAGTATGCAAAAAATAAAAAGACTGCGTACATAGCCATTAATCAAGATGCACTAAATGTTTTAAGGGCATTGCCGCGTACAAGCGAGTTTGTTTTTCCTGGGCGGGATGGTGGACAGCGGGAAAACTTTAGGCGCATGGCAAGGAGGGTGAAAAAAAAGGCTGGATTGCCGGAAGATTTCCGGCCGCTGCACGGATTGAGGCACAATTTTGCTTCAAGGTTAGCAAGCAGCGGCAAAGTCGATATGTACACGTTGCAAAAATTATTGACGCATGAATCTTCTGAAATGACGCAGCGTTACGCGCACCTTTCGGACGAGGCCATGAGGCGGGCGGCGGCTGTAGTAGGTAGTGTAATGGCTGTAGAGGAAAAAAAAGAAAAATAAAGGGCGGCAGAGGTTGACAATGGGATAAGATAGGCTTACTGTAGTCGAAAGTCTCTGCAAAGAGCCTGCTGCCCTGAGCCCAAGGGAGCAACGGCAGAACGCGAAGCGCCAGCAAGTTTTTTAGCATTACGCTTGTTGGGACTATATATAAATGCTCTTGCTGTCGGACGAGAGAGTAAGTCCGAGGCATGATTTGGCGAATGTGTGAGACACGCTCTTTTCTGAAAACTTTGTAGCAACTCCACCCTAGCATGGGCAATATTGCTACTTTAAAAGTTTTTTAGAAAGCTCACCGAAATAAATGGCGGCTCTGATCTATACATGTATAGTTCGAGCCGCTTTATATTTTGCGGCGGGAGCGTGTCCTATGCTTGCTAGTCAACAGCTTATTACTGAAAAAGAAGCCGCGTCTTTCCTTAATATTTCCACCAAAACGCTACAAAGCTGGCGATACCGTAACTATGGTCCGGCCTATGTTAAGTTCTCGCGCAAAATTGCCTATGCTATGGGTGATCTGGTAGCGTTTATTGAATCTCAGAAAATAACGCCCAAGAATTGCAACTAGCGGTTCTCTTTTACAACAAAAAAGAGGACCGCCCAAGCGCGTTGCATTGCGCCCAGGCAGCCCACCCATACCAACAAAGCTGCCATAATATAATACAAGCGGTCCTCAAAGTCAAGCCCATCGCGCGGCTGACTGGAGGATTTTATGAGCATTTTGACTGAGCCCAAAATTGAAAAGCTGAAAAGGCAGAAAAGACTAAAAAAACAGGTCATTAGCGTTAAAATGGAAGAAAAGCCTGAAAAGCCAAAGAAGGAAAAAAAGGCTGAAAGGCTGGAATATTTTCAAAACAGGGAAAACGGCCTGTTCCTGCTTACCGGTTGGATGAAGGAGAACGGGCCGGAAATCGAAAAAGAAACGTACCTAGGCGAAAGTCTGACGATACGCGCGCGGGCTTGTGAAGACGGCGGCGAGGGTTGGGGGGTTTGGCTGGAGTGGGCCGACCCCAACGGGCTGGAGCACCGCTGGGTTATGCCTGCTGCTATGCTTAGTCAACCAGGCAGTGCGTGGCTATCCGCGCTCCAGGACGGCGGGTATATTGCGGATCCGTCCTGCGCTGCGCAGATTAAAAAATATTTAGCTACGCAAACAGTGGCGGCACGGGCGCGGGTGACGAAAAAGACTGGTTGGACGGCGGACGGCGTTTTTGTGCTTCCAGATGCTGCCATCGGAGCAAAGGACGGCGAAGAGGTTATTCTTGCGGCAGGCGGTAGTGCTGCGTACGCACAAGGCGGAACAATGGAGGGCTGGCAGCAGTTGGCGAAGCTAGCGCAGGGGAATAGCCGTCTGGTTTTTGCTTTGTCTGCGGCGTTGGCGGGTCCGCTGCTTTATATTACGGGGCAAGAGTCAGGCGGGTTTAACTTTGTTGGCGCTTCTAGCACTGGCAAATCTACCGCTTTGCGGCTTGCGGCCAGCGTGTGGGGCGGGCCAGACTACGTTAAAAGCTGGAGGACGACTGACAACGCAGCAGAAGGCACAGCGGTTTTCCATAACGACTCCCTCCTGATCCTGGACGAGCTTGGACAAGCCACGGCAAAAACATGTAGCGAAATGTCCTATATGTTGTCTAATGGCGCAGGCAAAACGCGAGCGAGCCGGGACGGCACGGCGCGAGCGGTTCAGACATGGCGAGTGCTGTTTTTGAGCAGCGGCGAAGTGGGACTTGCGGACAAGCTGGCAGAAGCGGGCCAGCGG
>NZ_JBAIYW010000254.1:0-3400 GCF_036763055.1 Desulfovibrio sp. 1214_IL3152
TAGGCAGCTTGAAGTTTGTCGCCCGCAAGGCCGCGAACACGCGGTCCTTGGCCTCGCGCACAGCGGTTTCCGCCAGGCCCACCATAGTGAAGCCCGGAAGCCCCTGGCGCACATAATCCACTTCCAGTTCTACGGGATAGGCGTCAACGCCTTCCACGCCGCCGCTGTTCAGCCGGACCACCACAGGGCCTCCTTGCCGCGCTTGAGCCGCAGGGCGGCTATTCCACTTTTTTGCCCATACGGTTCCAGCGCATGTCGTCAAGCCCGCCCCAGGACCAGTAGATGCGCCAGGCCTTGGCGCGTATGGCGCTGCGATCCACAAAGCCCCAGAAGCGCGAG
The DNA here is from genome assembly GCF_036763055.1 of Desulfovibrio sp. 1214_IL3152. Classification (NCBI taxonomy): domain Bacteria; kingdom Pseudomonadati; phylum Thermodesulfobacteriota; class Desulfovibrionia; order Desulfovibrionales; family Desulfovibrionaceae; genus Desulfovibrio; species Desulfovibrio sp. 1214_IL3152. The sequence continues at coordinate 340 of NZ_JBAIYW010000254.1, forward strand.
TCCAGCGAGTTGTCGCGGTTGTCGCCCATGACGAAATACTTGCCTTCAGGAACCGTCACCGGGCCGAAATTGTCGCGCACAGGCTCCACACGGTCAGGCTGTGTAAAGCGCGTATAGCTTTCCTTGACGGCCTCGCCATTGCGGTACAACTGCTTGCCGCGCACCTCTATGACATCGCCGGGAACACCCACAATACGCTTGATATAGTCCACGCTGGGATCGTTGGGATATTCAAAGATGATGACTTCACCGCGCTGCGGGTCATCACCCCTGTAAATATAGTGATTGGTAAAGGGAATCTTGATGCCGTAGGCAAACTTGCTGGCAAGCAGATGGTCACCCACCAGCAGGGTTTGCAACATGGATTCAGAAGGTATTTTAAAAGCCTGCACGACAAACGTGCGAATAACCAGGGCAAGCAGCAGGGCCACAAGCAGGGCCTCGCCATATTCGCGCCACAGAGGCTTCTTGGGGCGCGACGATCTCAAAAGCGTGGTCATGAGGTGCTGTTCCTTGTTGAGGGCATTTTACCTTGAAACGCCTGCCCGCGGGCAGAGGTTGCTGTTTCAGCCACGCACCGCTCTGCCGGGCCACCGCACGGCGTTGCGCCAATTCGGCGTGCCAAAAGCACGCCCCTTGAAAGTACGCAAGGCGTCCCGGCATGAAGCAGCCCTTAAGGCCGCCCCCAAACTGCCGTGTCCCGGTGATGCGCGGTTGCAAAGTATGCACTGATGCGCGCCCAAAGGCAAGGTACACATGCCGGAGCCCCAACTGGTCTGCCCGAAAATCTGTTCACACGGCATGCTACGCCGACAGGCCACAGCATACCGCGCCCCTGCAAAGAGCAAAGGCCCCCTTCTGTCCACCATGCCGCAAAAGCATGAAACACACAGGAGGAGGCCTTGTTACCGCAACGGCGCAATGCCGCTTCCGGCAGTTATCCCTGTACGGCAGCGTTTGAGCAGTCCGCGTTGAAACCGCTCGGGCATGCCCACAAAATCCTACGGCAGGCGCAGGGCAAAGTTGATGATAAAGCACAGGGCGATGCACAGCATGACCAGGTTCAGATCCTTAAAGCGTCCGGCCAGGGCCTTGATGCCCACCCAGCTCACAAAGCCGAAGCCGAAGCCTGTGGCGATGTTAAAGGTCAGCGGCATGCTGATGATGGTCAAAAACGCGGGCAATGCCACGGTAAAGTCCTTGAAGCAGATGCGCCCCACTTCCTGCATCATCATGGCGCCCACGATAATAAGCACCGGAGCGGTGGCGTAGGCGGGGACCATACCCACCAGGGGCGAGAAAAAGAGCGCCAGAAAGAACAGCGCGGCAATGGTCACGGCGGTAAGTCCCGTGCGGCCGCCTTCCGCAACCCCGGCGGCGCTTTCAAGGTAGCTTGTGGCCGTGGTGGCGCCCATGACGGCGCTCGCCATTGTAGCCATCGAATCGGTAATAAGGGCCTTGTCGAGATTTTCGATATGCCCGTCTTCGCGAATGAATCCGGCCTTTTGCGAAAGACCGATGAGCACGCCCATATTGTCGAAAAGATCCACCATCGTCAGGGTGAAAATGATGGAAATAAGCCCGTGATGCAGCGCCCCCTTGATGTCCATCCGCATGAAGGTTTCCGTGGGCATGGGCAGGCTGGCGGAGAAAATGGGGCCTTGCGGCAGGGGCGACACGCCAAGGGCTATGCCCGCCACCGTAATGACCAGAATGCCGATGATCATGGCTCCGCGCACGCGCAGGGCCAGCAGGCCGCCAATAAGAAAGATGCCCACAATGGAAAGCAGGGTTCCGGGATTGCCCAGATTGCCCAGCGTCACAAAGGTGGCAGGGTCAGCCGCCACAATGCCGCAGCTTTTCATGCCGATAAAGGCGATAAAAGCCCCGATGCCCACCACAATGGCATACTTGAGGTCCATAGGCACGGCGTTGATGATGAGCTGACGAATGCGGGTGACCGTAAGCAGCAGAAAAACCACGCCGGAAATGAACACCGCACCGAGCCCGGTCTGCCAGGAATACCCGGCCGGGCCGCACACATAATAAGCGAAAAATGCCGTAATACCCAGGCCCGGAGCCACGCCCACGGGAAATTTGGCCCACAGGCCCATAACCAGGGTGGCGATAATGGTCACCCATATGGTGGAGGCCACGGCGGAATCCTTGGGCATGCCCGCGTCAGCCAGCATGGCGGGAACCACGAAAATAAGGTAGCACATAGCCATGAAGCTGGTGAGACCCGCCAGCATTTCTCTTTTGACCGTGCTGCCCCTCGCAGCGGGATTAAACAATTTTTCCAGCACACTCATGGCGTTTCCTCCTTACTGTGCGACGCCGATCGGGCATGGGAAGCCCAGACCATCCCTGCCCGCAAAACAAAAACCATAATAGAGCATCATACCTTTGAGAACATGGCTTCTCAATGTGTGCGGCGCGCACTGTGGCGCTTGAAGCACAAAAAACCTGCCGTCTTCGCGACAGTCGCCGGTGAGCCTGGGATCCTTACGAATGGAACAAGTGGTCGCGTGGGACACGCCGTGTGGCTACGCACGCTGCCTTCAAGCGCAGTGTTCTGCATTACAACGGCTGAAGCACCCGCAAGCCCTACGTCCAACGGCTGAAACGCACTTGCGCCTTCGCGGCGGGCGTTTGTACGCGCAGCCGCAGAACAATTTCAAGGTGAACATGCCTTATCCGACATAACCGATGCTGCACGACCGACTGCAATGCCCACCGCCAGATCCACGCCGCATGGCGGGCAGCAGCCCGAAAAAGCCGGTATGCCGTCTCGTCCGGGCGATGGATATGACACGGAAGCGGGCTGCGGACAATGCCGCCCTGATGAAGGCGGCAGCATGCCATATCGCGCATATCATGTCCATATGAGGCAAGGCCCGTGCGCCCGCAAAAAGCAGTTCCCCAACAGCACAGGCTGCCGGGGAACTGCTGAAGCAAAAAACACTGAAAATGCCACCGCCGCCCAGGCGGCAGGCATGCTACCGGCCTACGCCAACGCCCATCTGCGCCTGCCCTTTGGGCTGCACACGCACGCCCTGCC
>NZ_JBAIYW010000190.1:0-3396 GCF_036763055.1 Desulfovibrio sp. 1214_IL3152
TCGGAGCAGACGGTGGCCGAAATCAGGGCGGCGGGCGGCCAGGCCAGGGCTTTTGCCCTTGATGTGAGCGACGGTGCTGCTGTTTCCGATTTTTTCACCACTGAAATCAAGGACAAGGTTGATCTTGCCGTGCTCGTGAACAACGCGGGCATCACCAAGGACGGTTTTCTTATCCGCATGAAGGATGAGGACTTTGACCGGGTAATCAACGTCAACCTGCGCGGGGCCTTCATCTGCACCCGCGAGGCCGCCAAAATCATGAGCAAGGCCCGCAAGGGCCGCATTGTGAACATTTCTTCGGTGGTGGGCCAGATGGGCAACGCCGGTCAGGCCAACTACGCCTCGGCCAAAGCCGCCCTGCTGGGCCTCACCAAGTCCTGCGCCAAAGAGCTGGCCGCACGCCAGATCACGGTCAATGCCGTGGCTCCCGGCTTTATTGAAACGGACATGACCGCCGCCCTTGGCGATGATGTTCGTAAAAGCTATGAGGAAGTTATTCCGCTCAAGCGCATGGGCACTGCCCAGGAAGTGGCCGACGCCGTGGCGTTTTTCGCCTCGGACAAGGCCGCCTACATTACCGGGCAGGTGCTTGGAGTGAATGGGGGCATGTACTGCTAGCGCAGTTTTGCAGTAATAATGTTAACTGCTCCTGTGCGGAGTGTTGCTGACAATCCGCGCCACGAAACATACCCGGATTACCAGGCGTTCTCCCGGCCGCCGAGCGGCTGCGGAAAACAGACAGTGATGTCGTGCCTGCAAGGGCAACCCTGTTTCAGCCGCCGGCAAGCAAAAGTGCGGCTGAAAAAAACAAGGCATGTTCGCCGGCCAGGCAGTTAACGTGAAAGCACGCACGCAGAACAACCGAAGACGCACCCGGCACTGCCCTGAAGCCGGGGTTTGGATGGATATTAAAATTACCTGGAGGATACCATGTCTGATGTCGCCGAAAAAGTTAAAAAAATCATTGTAGACCAACTGGGCGTCAGCGCTGATGAAGTCAAGCCCGAAGCCAGCTTTGTGGAAGATCTGGGCGCTGACTCCCTGGACCTGACTGAGCTGATCATGGCTATGGAAGAAGAGTTCGAAGTCGAAATCGCCGACGAAGATGCTCAGAAGATCCTGAAGGTCCAGGACGCCATTGCCTATATCGAAGAAAAGAAATAGCCAAGGTTTGTTCGCCAGATATGCAGCGTGCGAGGGGGCGGTAAAGCCCCCTCCCGCACCAAAGGAGCATGCATGACCCGTCCCCGCGTAGTAATCACCGGCGTTGGCGGCGTTACGCCCCTCGCCAACGATATTGAGAGCACCTGGAAAAAGCTGCTCGCAGGCGAGTCGGGCATAGCGCCCATCACGCTTTTTGACGCTTCCGCCTACGATTCGCGAATCGCGGGAGAAGTGAAAAATTTTGTGCCCGAAGATTTCATGCCCGCCAAACAGGTGCGGCGCATGGACCGTTTTACCCAGTTTGCCGTGGCTTCGGCCCAGATGCTGCTCAGGGACGCGGGCTATGAAGTGACGGACGCCAATGCCTACGACACCGCCGTTATCCTCGGCATCGGCCTTGGCGGCCTGCACACCATCGAAACGTATCACGCCAAACTGCTTGAAGCCGGTCCCAACAGAATCTCGCCTTTCATGATTCCCATGTTGATTTCAAACATGGGTCCGGGGCAGATATCTATTTTTACCGGAGCCAAAGGCCCCAACATTGTCACCACTACGGCCTGCGCCTCGGGCATTCACGCCATGGGTACCGCATACAGCGAAATTTTGCTGGGCCGGGTCAAGGCCGTCATCACCGGTGGCGTGGAAGCCACGGTAACGCCCCTGGGCGTGGCCGGTTTTACTGCGCTCAAGGCGCTCTCCACCCAGTACAACGATGAGCCTGCCAAGGCTTCGCGCCCGTTTGACGCCAAACGCGATGGCTTTGTCATCGGCGAAGGCGCCGGGCTGCTCTTTGTTGAAACACTGGAATCGGCGCAGGAACGCGGAGCCAGAATTTATGCGGAACTGGTAGGCTACGGCGCATCAGGCGACGCCTACCACATGACCGCTCCCTGTGAAAATGGCGAAGGCATGGCCCGCGCCATGCAGAACGCCCTGCGTGAAGCCGGAATCTCGCCGTCGGCCATCGGGCATATCAACGCTCACGCCACGTCCACCATGCTCAATGACAGCACGGAAACCAAGGCCATCAAGCTGCTCTTCGGCGACCATGCCAGGAAGATCAAGATCTCTGCCACCAAGTCCATGACCGGGCATCTGCTCGGGGCTGCCGGCGGCATAGAATCTGTCTTCACCGCGCTGGCCCTGCATGATGAAATGCTGCCCGGCACCATCAACCTTGAAAATCCTGATCCCGAGTGCGATCTCGACTACATGGCTGACGGTTCCCAAAATATCGCCTGCGAGTATGCCATGTGCAATTCCTTCGGCTTTGGCGGCACCAATGCCAGCCTGATCCTGAAGAAGTGGGACAATAAATGACCTGCCGCCCGCGATGCCTGCCGGAAGGACTGATATCTTTCCGGCAGGCATCCGGCGGTGCGCGTTTAACGCTTCTGCCGCTGCGGGGCAGTCCTGTTTTTAGAAAACGCCGGTGGACGAAATCCGCTTTCGGCAGTCGAGCAATACCTGGACGAAACCAGTTGTGCCTGCGCACAGCTTTCGCACAGGAAAATCCGGCGCGGATCACGGGCAGCCAGTCCACCTGATCCGCGTTTTTTGAAAAAAGGCCCCGCTAACGCCACGGCCCGCCTTACTGGTCAGAACCGTCCGAACGCCCCCATAAGGCCGCCGGACGTTGTGTTCTCCGCCGGGCCAGCTCAGTACACACACTGCCCGCCGCTGTGGCGGGCAGTATATTTCACTAAGGATGCCACGTTCATGGATGAAATTCTGCTGCAAGACCCGGAAATCGCAAAGGCCATTGCTCTGGAATCGCAAAGGCAGATGGGCAAGCTTGAGCTTATCGCCTCGGAAAACATTGTTTCCACGGCGGTACGTGAAGCCCAGGGCAGCGTACTGACCAACAAATACGCCGAAGGCTATCCCGGCAAGCGCTACTATGGCGGCTGCGAATACGTGGATATGGTGGAAACCCTGGCGCAGGAAAGGGCCAGGCTGCTTTTTGACGCGCAGTACGTCAACGTGCAGCCCCATTCCGGCTCGCAGGCCAACATGGCCGCCTACCTGGCCGTTCTCAAGCCCGGCGACACCATTCTCGGCATGGATCTTTCCCACGGCGGACACCTCACCCACGGCAGCCCGGTGAACTTTTCCGGCCGTCTTTTCAAGGTGCTCTCGTATGGCGTGCAGCGCGAAACCGGCCGCATCGACTATGACGATGTGGCCGCCAAGGCCCGTGAGCACAAGCCCCGCGTCATCGTTGCGGGC
>NZ_JBAIYW010000138.1:0-3380 GCF_036763055.1 Desulfovibrio sp. 1214_IL3152
CACCCTGGCCGCCGAAGACAGGCCCGTGCTGCTGCGCGTGCTGCGCGAGGCTCTGGCTATGGCCGCAAAAGAGATTATATAGAGCAGGTTACGAATGAAATGAGTTAACTGCTCTGCAAGGATTTTCAGGAAAATCCTTGCCTCGAAATGTAAGCAGGCAGGCTTTGCCCGCCGTAAGTGAGCATTTCAAGTGGTAAATGCTCCAAATGCAGACGGCAGAGACCGCAAAAATGACAGGCTGCCGTTTCGGCGGCCATAAAGGAAAACAGCATGGAAAAGACTCTGGCCTACAAGCCCCAAAACGCCTGGGAAAACGCGGACGCCAAAACGCGCAAAGAAATGGAAGCCCTGGCGGTTCGCTATATGGATTTTCTTACGCACTGCAAAACAGAACGCGAAACCGTGGAATATGTGCGCCAGCGCCTGGCGGAACACGGCTATACTGAAGACTTCACCGCTGACCGTGTTATGCGTCCCATGCGCGGCAAAGCCATTTTCGCCGCAAGGCGCGGCACGCTGCCGCTGAAACAGGGCCTTGCCCTCATTGCCGCCCATACCGACACGCCTCGCCTGGACTTCAAGCAGCGCCCGCTCATTGAGCAGCCCGGTGGTGCCCAGGCAAAAACGCACTATTACGGCGGCATACGCAAGTATCAGTGGCTGGCGCGCCCCCTGGCCCTGCATGGCGTGGTGGTGCGCGGCGACGGCTCCGTCCTTGAGGTCACCATCGGTGAAAAGGCGGGAGAGCCGGTGTTCTGCATTGCCGACCTGCTGCCCCACCTGGCCCAGAAGCAGGCAGCCCAGACCGTCAGCGACGCCTTTGAAGCCGAAAAGCTCAACATCATTCTTGGACACAGCCCCAAGGCCGCAGGCAAGGGCAAAAAAGAAGATGCGCCCAAAGAAGCCATAAAAACGCAGCTTCTGGAAATCCTGAACAAAAAATACGGCATTACCGAAGAGGACCTTATCACGGCCGAGCTTCAGGCCGTTCCCGCCGGACCGGCCCGCTTTGTGGGCTTTGACAAGGCACTGGTGGGCGGTTACGGACAGGATGACCGCATCTGCGTGTTCACGGCCCTTGAGGCCCTGCTGGAGGCCGAAGCCACAGGCCGCAGCATGGCCGTCATTTTTTGGGACAAGGAAGAAATCGGTTCGGACGGGGCCACCGGCGCGGCCTCACGCTTTCTTCAGTATTGCGTGGAAGACCTGACCCGCGCCTGGGCGCCGGACGTACTCGCGTCCCGCGTGTTTATGGAAACCCGCGCCCTCTCCGCCGACGTGCAGGCAGCCCTGGACCCCGACTTTCAGGAAGTGCACGAAAAGCAGAACGCCGCCCAGATGGGCTACGGTCCCTGCTTTTCCAAGTTCACAGGCTCACGCGGCAAATACGGGGCCAGCGAGGCCGATGCGGAATTTTTCGGCGCGCTGCGCAACCTTTACAACAGTAAAAGCATCCCCTGGCAGGCAGCGGAACTCGGCCGCGTGGACCACGGCGGCGGCGGCACGGTGGCTCTTTTCCTGGCCGCCTACGGCATGCACGTCATTGACCTTGGCCCAGCCGTCCTGTCCATGCACAGCCCCTTTGAACTGGCAAGCTGCGCCGATCTGCACGCCACTGTGCGGGCATACCGGGCCTTTCTTGAATCAGACATCCAGATATAGAGCATTTTAACTTTGAAAAAATGTCAATGCTCTAGAGAATTTAACACTTGAAATGCTTGCTTACGACAGGCAAAAGCCCGCCTGCTCGCATTTCGTGGCAAGGATTTTCAGGAAAATCCTTGCAGAGCAGTTGACTCGTTTCATTCGTGAATTGCTCTAATGCGGCACGAAAGTGCAGCGCGCCACAATGTGGCGTGGGTTCGGCAGAAAATCGCATTTTTCGGCTGAATGAAAACTTTAAAATGTGGAGCGCTTCAAAGTGAAATGCTCCACAACGGCGCGAACAGATCCCCGCCAGAAACAGGCAAACGCAGCTTCAGCCGCGACCCCAAGGGCATACGGTTCAAGCTGCGTTTGCATTGCACTGGTGAATATTCTGGCCTGCGAAATATCTGCCTGCGCGGAGCAAAAAACTTCCGCACGGCCTTTGACATCAAAAGTAGTCTGAAAAATAGGGCTTATCCGGCGGAATCAGGGCCTCAAGCGTCTTGAGCAGATGATAGTCCATATCAATACGGTCATTGTTGTAAAGATAGGTCGGCCGTTTGTACCCCATAAACATGGTGGTCAACGTCTGAACATCCAGGCTGATACGGTGACCCGAACGAAATGTGGAAACCTGCTCGCAAACGGCCTCGCCCTCCTGCCAGCTCATGTGGAATATGCCGTTGTTCCAGGGGGCGATGGGATCTCTGACCTCAAAGTCCAGCGTAAGCCTGGGGTCGCTGAACTGGTAGGGATAAAATTCCATAAAGCGCTGCACGTCCACTATGCGGGCCATGCCGTAAGGCTGGATGGTCTCGTCTATCTCACTGTCTTCAAACTGGAAGGCAATGGCCTCGCCCGTGTAGTTGTTCCCCTCGACCCGGGTGATCATTGAAAAATGCGCGCTGATGTAATTCCAGATGCCGGACTTGGCCTCCTGATTCAGGTAGACCATTTCCTTGATGCTGAAAACCTCATTTTCAATGTAATAAACAACATAACCCAATGGTTTGCGGTCCGCCCCATAATATACCGCCGCCATGACGTCGTCCGAATCCCACCGCCAGTATTCTTCCCACTCCAGCGCGCCGCGTATGAGCGCGCCGTGCTCCTGCAGGGCAAAATATTTGTAAACCCTGTGCAGGTCCTCACTTTCGATGTCCACACGTTCTATCAGCCCGTCCACGGCGCGGCGCGCCGGAAGCTGGGTGTCCTTGATGGCGAAGGTCATCTTGTCCGAAACAATTTCCCATCCGTGCTTGCGGTACAGGGGGATGGAGTAGGGGCAAAGGTAAGAAATGATCTGCTGCTCTGCGCGCATGTATTCCAGGCTCTTGCCCAAAAGCGAATGAATAAGCCCCCGGCCCGTGTATTCGGGATAGGTGGCGACCCCCGTGATGCCGCCCATCTTGCAGATTTCGCCCTGTACGTTCACCTCCATCGGATAGATGACTATCTGCGAGGCCAGGCGTCCCTTATAAAACCAGCCCATAACGTGCGAAGCTTCGAAGATGGGTTTTTTGGACTGCTTCATCTCTTTGTCCGACCAGCCGATACGGGCCATTTCGGACGAGCTTACCTGAAAGGCATAACGCAGCAGCGCCTCGAACTGTTCAAAATCTTCTTTGCCGAGCTGGCGGAATTCAAAGGCGTCATGAAGGCCGGAGCCTTGCAGTCGGCCTTCGCCCACAGCCGTGGCGGCATCGGCCTTTCCGCGCGTCTCTGCGGCCTGC